>NZ_JBQSVL010000057.1:0-20842 GCF_052376215.1 Psychrobacter sp. AOP7-B1-24 | reverse complement strand
AAAAACCACGCCACCCTGATACATTACCAAATACACCGCCAGTCTCTGATATGAACAGCGCTGATCGCTTTTTGGTGTTGAGGGAGTCGGCATCACCGCTACCTTCTTCAGAATTACACTCTCCAATACCGCTACCTTCTTCAGACATACAAGCTCCAATACTACCGTCTATAGTCAGACCTGAACCTATCGGTATCACACCAGAAGCCGGTGATAAGTATCAAAAAAACGCAGCCAATCCTGTACATCGAACTACGGATATGGCGGTGTCGACTTTGTCTATCGATACTGATACAGGTAGCTATGCCAATGTACGTCGCTATCTAAATGAGGGTCAATTGCCACCTGTCGGTGCCGTGCGAGTAGAAGAGTTGATTAACTATTTTAATTATGAATTTGATGATGGTAAACGTATTGCCAATGCACCGTTTGTCGTTGCAACTGAAGTGGTTGACTCACCATGGGATAAAGCGGATCAAGATAATAAAATCATCAAAGTGGGTATCAAGGCTGTTGATAACAGTTGGTCGAAAAAGTCGGATAAGCAGTCTATACCACCTGCTAATCTCGTATTCTTAGTAGATGTCTCAGGCTCTATGTCTTCTCGCGACAAGCTAGCATTGGCACAGTCTTCGCTTAAACTATTAACAGAGCAAATGCGCGCTCAAGACAGTATCAGTATCGTGACCTATTCAGGTAGTACTAGTGTGGCACTGTCTGCGACCAGTGGTGATCAAAAAGCAAAAATATTGGCTGCGATTGATGGGTTGAATGCATCAGGATCAACTAATGGGGAGGATGCGCTCAAATTGGCTTACAGACAAGCTGAACAAGGACTAAAAAAGGACGGTATCAATCGAATTATGATGCTAACGGATGGTGATTTTAATGTTGGTATTAGTGATGTCGATGAGATGCTGGATTTGGTCAAAGCCAATCGCGATCGTGGTATCTCTTTGTCTACCGTTGGCTTCGGTCGTGGTAATCTCAATGACTACATGATGGAGCAGATGGCGGACAATGGTAATGGTAATTACAGCTATATTGACAGTCTCACTGAAGCAAAAAAAGTCTTTGGGGATGAGCTAGCCGCGACATTTAATACTGTCGCTAAAGATGTAAAAGTCCAAGTTGAGTTTAATCCTGATGTTGTGAGTGAATGGCGCTTGATTGGTTATGAAAATCGTGTCCTTAATGAGCAAGACTTTAACAATGATAAAGTCGATGCAGGCGAGTTGGGCGCAGGCAAAGCAGTTATCGCATTATTTGAAATCACCCCTAAAGGACAAAAAGGCCTATATAGTGAGCGTCGTTATGCTGATAGCACTACCACTACCACTACTAACGTAACCAGCAATCAGAAAGCCAATGAGCTTGGCTATCTAAAAATTCGTTATAAAGAACCAACAGGCGGTGACTCTATACTTATTAATCAGCCACTTCATAATGCCAGTCATTCTCTAGATAAAGCCAACACGGATACTCAGTTTGCGATTTCAGTGGCAGGTTTTGGTCAACGCCTAACCCAGAATGAGTATATTAATGAGTGGCAATACAATGACAGTAGTAAGTTGGCAACAAGTAGTATTGCCCGTCAACCAAACAGCGATTTAGATGGTACTCGCCGTAACTTCGTGATCTTAACGGAATTGGCAGATGCACTTAACGGTACAAAGTAATAAATGGGCAACAGACTCTACCTACAAGTTGTTAAAACTCATTGGTTTTCGTAATTAAGTATTTGATATCAAATTACTTATTTTTCGTCAAGCTTGTTTACGAACTCACGCAGCAATCTTTTATATTGAGTAGTCTGTACAAAGTGTGTATGTTAATAAATAAAGGACTATTTACCACTATATTGTTTGTTTAGCGTCATATGATTACGTCGCAGCCTTGTTTATTACCATGATGGTAGCCAGGTCTGACTTTTTGTATAGCTATCACACTGTGATTCGAATGCGCTGACGGTAGTGTATTATTACTAGGAGAAAAAAGATTATGGAAAATCAAGGAAACTTAATCCGTCGTGATGATAAGGTTTGGCTAAAAACCTATGAAGAACTTGGGCTAGATTACGAGATTAACTTACCAGCTGATAATACCTCACTGATCGATATTTTTGAGCAGAGTTTTGCAACCAATGGCGATAAAACGGCATATATTTGCATGGGTGCGTCACTCAGTTTCCAAGAAGTCGATTTGTACAGCCGTAAAATGGCAGCGTATTTACAGTCGTTAGGGTTGGTCAAGGGTGACAAGGTCGCGGTTATGATGCCCAATATTTTGCAGCTGCCAGTTGCGGTTCTTGCTGTATTGCGTGCAGGCTTAACATTGGTGAATGTAAACCCTTTATACACGACTAGAGAGCTTGAGCATCAACTGACCGATTCTGAGGCCAAAGCCTTAATTATGGTCGAAAACTTTGCCAAAACTTACCAAGATATTGGCAGACCAGTGGTCGATAACGTGATTATCACAGGTATGGGCGATTTGATGGGCACGTTAAAAGGCTTTATTGTCAATACGGTGGTTCGCCGTGTTAAAAAACTGGTGCCAGAATACAATATTCCAAACAGTGTTACCTTTAAAGCCGCACTCAAAAAATTTAGTGCTGGGCAATACAAGCGCCCCACCAATATTAGTTTAAGTGATATTGCTGTTTTGCAATATACCGGCGGTACTACAGGGGTTGCTAAAGGGGCTATGCTCACGCATAAAAACTTGGTCGCCAACTTGATTCAATCAGATACTTTTTTAGGCTCTGCGTTTGATGATTTTGACCAAAGAGGCGAGCAACCAGTCATCATGACGGCATTGCCAATGTATCATATTTTCTCGTTTACCGTTTGCGGTATGTTTGGTTTGCATCGAGGTTGTGCCGTACTATTAGTGCCTAACCCACGTGACCTCGACAGCCTAATTAAAGCCTATAAAGAGAACCCACCAGCGTTTTTCCCTGCCGTTAATACGTTGTTTAATGCGCTTGCCAATAATGAAGAATTTATAGCGATGGATCATAGCAAGCTGCGTCAATCGATGGGTGGCGGCATGGCAGTACTGAGTCCAACAGCAGAAAAGTGGCGTCAAGTAACTGGTAATATTATCATTCAAGGCTATGGCTTGTCTGAAACAGCACCAGTAGCGACCTCTAACCCTAGAAACAGCAAAACATTCACGGGTACCATTGGTGTGCCTATGCCAGCAACTGATGTGGCCATCTTAGATGATGCTGGTAATGAAGTTGAGCTTGGTGAGCGCGGCGAAATCAGTGTTCGTGGCCCACAGGTCATGAAAGGCTATTGGAATCGTGAAGATGCGACGGCTGAGGTCATGACAGCGGATGGATTTTTCCGCACTGGTGATATTGGTATCATGGCTGAAAATGGCTACGTTACTATCGTTGACCGCAAAAAAGACATGATTTTGGTGTCTGGGTTTAACGTCTATCCTAACGAAGTCGAAGAGGTCATGGCAGGTCATCCTAAAATTCTAGAATGCGGTGTTATTGGTATCAATGATGAAAAAAGCGGCGAAACACCTAAAATTTATGTCGTACGTAATGATCCTAGTCTAACGACTGAAGAAGTTATTGAATACGCGAAAGAGCATTTAACAGGCTACAAACGTCCTCGCCACGTTGAGTTTATTGATGAGTTGCCAAAATCTAATGTGGGTAAAATTCTGCGTAAAGACTTACGAGTACTTGAAGAAAAGAACCACGGTTAATTAACTGGCGCTCAATATTGGACAATGAGTGATGAGTGTCTACACAGGTTGGACGCTCATAAATATCGTGATACCAGATGCCTTTATAACTTAAAATGATAAGATTGCTTATATGCTTTCTTGTCATTTTTTTGCTTAAATTTACCTCTTTATGAGGTCGTTAGTATTAATAGAGAAAATTTGACAAAACTGATATAGTGTTTAGCGAAAGCGCTTACTGAAGTATTGTGATATATATTGACAAAACGATGTCTGACTTGCTTTATAAACCTTGTAATATACATATTGTAAATGTGTTTTTCGGTTCAGCTGAACCGAGCTATTGCACCGTTTTTAGAATGAGGACACGCACTAGAGTATTCTACATTTTTAACGGTAATATTTAGGAAAAATTATGACCGACAATATCAATAAAGAGACCATAAACGATAAAGCTGCGACGAGCAATTATCAAGACCGTGCATTTCCTATCATGCCGACAATACCTAGCGATAGTCCATGGTTAGATACTTATGAGCGCTATGGTATCGCTGCTACTATCGATATGCCAGATGACAATACCTCTTTACTTGATGTGTTTGAGCGTAATTTTAGCCGCTATGGTCAAAAACCTGCCTATATCTGTATGGGCGCGTCTATTACCTTCAAGCAATTAGATCTATATAGTCGTCAAATTGCCAGCTATTTGCAGTCATTGGGATTAGTTAAGGGAGATAAGGTTGGGGTAATGATGCCCAATCTCTTGCAATATCCAGTGGTTGCTTTGGGTATTATACGTGCAGGCATGGTGTTGGTTAATATCAATCCTTTATACACTAGCCGTGAGTTATCACATCAGTTACATGATAGTGGTACCAAAGCACTATTCATCGTAGAGAATTTTGCAAAGACATATCAAGAAGCGGAAGACAAAGGTCAGGTTGAGCACGTCATCGTTTGTAAACTTGGTGATATGCTAGGAATGATCAAAGGGGCAGTGGTTAATCTCGTGGCTCGCCATATCAAAAAAATGATTCCTAATTATAGCTTGCCAAATAGTGTGAGTTTTAAACATGCATTAAATGCGGTATCTGCCAGTAAATACCAGCGTCCTGATTTGAATTTAAGTGATGTGGCATTGCTGCAATATACCGGTGGTACTACCGGTGTCGCCAAGGGCGCGATGCTGTCTCATGGTAACTTAGTAGCCAATATGCTACAGGTTAGTGCGCTTATGGACAGTGCATTTGAAGATGATGCTGATGCTAGCGATGTTATCTTAACCGCATTGCCGTTATACCATGTGTTCTCATTTACGGTTTGTGGTATGTGCAGTATGTATCAGGGTTATGCAGGATTGCTGATTCCTAATCCGCGCGATCTCGATGGCCTTATTAAAGAAATGGGCAAACATAAACCCGCTTTTATTCCAGCAGTAAATACCTTATTTAACGGTTTGGTACACAAAGAAAGCTTTGCAGACTTAGATTTTTCTAATCTAAAAGCGTCTATCGGTGGTGGTATGTCTGTATTGCCTAGCGTGGCAAAAGAGTGGCATAAAATTACTGGTTTGCCTATTGTTGAAGGCTATGGTTTGTCTGAAACCTCACCAGTGGTAGCGTTTAATCCAATGACTATTGCAGAATTCACTGGCAAGATTGGTATCCCAGCTTCTAGTACTGATGTGGTATTAATTGATGACGATGAAAATGTAGTCGCACTGGGTGATCGTGGTGAGATTTGTGTTAAAGGTCCACAGGTAATGATTGGCTACCAAAATCGCCCAGAAGAAACAGCTGAAACCTTTACGGCTAGTGGTTATCTAAAAACTGGCGATATCGGTATTATGGATGAAAAAGGCTTTATCAAAATTGTCGATCGTAAAAAAGACATGATTTTGGTCTCGGGGTTTAATGTTTATCCAAATGAGATCGAAGAAGCCATGAGTGAGCATCCAGCAGTGGTAGAGTGTGGTGCTATTGGCGTTCCTAACGAAAACCGTGGTGAAGAGCCAAAGTTGTTTGTGGTCAAAAAAGGCGAGGTGACAGAGCAAGAGTTACTTGATTTTGGCAAAAAGCAATTGACTGGTTATAAACGTCCACGTAGCATTCAGTTCGTTGACGAATTACCAAAATCAAACGTGGGTAAAATTCTACGTAAAGAATTGCGGAAGATAGAAGGCTTAGAATAATTTTTGCTACTAAGCCTTACTAAAGTAGCGGCGTAATAGCTAGAGAGAATCTTGCTATTGCGCCGTTGCCACGTTAGGATAACCTAATTTTATAATATTGCTTTTCATACATCGTACTAGGAATTTTTATGCGCATTGACAATCGTGAGCTTGACCAACTTCGCTCTATCAGCTTTGAGCGCCATTATACCAAACATGCTGAAGGCTCTGTATTAGTGAGTTTTGGCGATACTAAAGTACTGTGTACTGCTAGTGTTGAGTCTGGCGTACCACGCTGGTTGAAAGGCAAAGGCAAGGGCTGGATTACCGCTGAATATGGTATGTTGCCACGCGCGACCAATACCCGAAATCAGCGTGAAGCGGCACGCGGCAAACAATCAGGCCGTACTCAAGAAATCCAACGTCTTATCGGTCGTAGTCTACGTGCGATGATTGACTTGAGCAAGTTGGGTGAAAATACCATTTACCTAGACTGCGATGTATTACAAGCCGATGGTGGCACGCGTACCGCTAGTGTGACTGGTGCTGCGATTGCGCTGATTGATGCGTTAGAGACCATTCAAAAGACCAAAAAACTCAAAGCAGATCCATTAATTGGCTTGGTCGCTGCCGTGTCTGTCGGTATGAAGGATGGCGAGGCGTACCTAGATTTGAACTACGAAGAAGACTCTAGCTGCGATACTGATTTGAACGTGGTTATGACTCAAAAGGGCGAGTTTATCGAGCTACAAGGAACTGCTGAAGAGAAGCCATTTACTCGTGCACAAGCAGACGATATGCTTATTTTGGCCGAAAAAGGTATTGCTGAATTGATTAAAATGCAGCAAACAGCTTTAGGCTGGTAGTCTACTTTTAGTAGATTGTAAGCGGCACTGATTTTTTGATACGACAACGATTCTCTGACAGATAGTTGGTTTTTAATAGCCCGCTATCTGTTACCTAACCGATATCTCGCAATAGGTAACAATGCATGCTTAAGCTGACCGATGATGGCGCCAAAATCACTTTGCAAAGTCAGTCGCAAACGACGGATAGCGGCATGTTTTGGTTCGGGTCTGCGTTATTGGTAGGAGCAGTTGCGGTCGCGATGGCAATGAGTTTTTTATCTGAGCGCCTTGCTATCGGTGCCTTGGCGTTACTGATTATTGGTAGTTTTATTTTTAATCGCCAACGGCAAAAACAAAAAAAATCCATTGCTAGCGTTATCAGTGGCGGGACACTGTGGGTGCGTGCAGGTGAGTTGGTGCATGACAATCAGGGTAAGCGTGAGCACATCCACTTGGCCGATGGTGATACAGCAAAACTCGTTGGCGAACAGTTACAGATAGTTGATGCTAGCGATGCCTGTAAATACCATATTAGTGGTTTTGATAGTGTCCAAGAAGCCACTGCTGCCAAAGCCATTTTGCAAGGTCAAGCGCTATCTAAGCGTCATGTGAATATCAAGATGAGTAATAATTAGCACATATAGTCAAAGAAACATAAGACCTATACGATTGTATTATAGTGCTACTGGTACAAATTTTACTTGCTTGCTGTATTCACAGAGGTTGCGAAAAATTTATCCTAGCAGCACTGTAGCGATTTAAAAATACTTTGACTATAGCTATCATCATTAAAACCAAGACACGCACTAGAGTTGAAGTAACTAACCTTATCAAGGAGGTGAAACCCTACGGCCTCGTTTATTAATAAACCAGGTTTGGTCGCCTTTTTTGACCGCTGCGACACCATCATGGAAACCCTCTGCCTTGTCATAGATGTTTTTGATTACAAGCTTTCCTGAGGTATCAATATAGCCCCATTTCTCCTCTTTTTCGACCGCTGATAAGCCATCACTGAATGGTGAGATGTTCTTATACTCTATAGCCGTTATTAGTTGTTTTTCCTTGTTGGCTAGGCCTTGTAGACGGCCACGCTCGACTAACAATAGTCCGCTGGGTGCCATCCCTACATAAGTATAATCTTCAGATAAATATATTTCACCAGATGAGTCAATAACGCCTTCATGGCCATCTTTTACGATAAAGCCAAAGCCGTTTGAAGAACAGCAGCCGAGTGCGTCATATTCAGGCTTTATCAAGATATTTCCTTGACGGTCTATCAGTCCATATTTATCATCTTTTTTGATCTCTCTAACGCCTGATTCATTATATGGAGAGCCTAGTTCGTCGTATTCTGCTGCTAATACAACTTCTCCTTGAATATTGATGAGGCCTAGTTTTTGGTTTTTTTCGACCTCTATCAATCCTTGTTCATCACGCGGACCAATTGCGTCGTATGTGACAGGTGTGATTACCTTACCTGCTGCATCAGCAAGACCATAAAGATTGTCGTTTCGCAATTCATAGGTGTCTTCATAGAAAACATCGATATCGTCATAATTAGCAGATAGAACGACAGTCCCTTTGTTATTCATAAAGCCATACTTGCCGTCTTTTTTGAATTGTTGAAGTCCTGTCTCATCTATATAGAATCTAGGTAGCTTATCAAACTCGAAAGGCTTTAGAACCTTACCTGTTGCATCCATCAAGCCCCATTTATCTTGCTTTTTTACCTTTAGTACCGTCGGGTTGTATGAAAACATCTCAATATCTTGATATTCAACTGGGGTCAATAACATTCCTAAAGTGCTGGTTAGCCCATAGCGATTGCCTATAGCGACTTTTCCATAATCAGAATTATTACAACAAAACAATCTGTCATATTTTGCAGGCAAAATGATATTTCCTTCATTATCTATCAAGCCTTTTTTTTGCTGTTTTGCCATTAATACCCGATTTTGATCATCATCTAGGCTATCGATCCAATCATATTCTACTGGCAATACAACTTTTCCTGAAGTATCAGCGACGCCATATTTGTCATCCTGCCTCAGACGAAAGTATTGATTGGGATAAAACTGAAGGTTGTCATAAATCATAGGCAGCACTTGCTTGCCTTGTGTAGTAATGGCACCTACCTTATCAGCATGAGCCACAGCGATCAGGCCGTCATTTATAGAGCGCATTCGGTCAAACGTATAGTCCGTTAGTGCGTCTCCTTTTGCGTCTACCAACGCCCACAAAGCATTATCAAGTGTCGCAATGGCTATATTACTTGTCGTTAAACAGGTGACTTGTGTGGCGTCAGCAACCTGAGGCTTGATACATTCATCATCGGCATAAGTCACTGATGATGCTACCAAAAGCCCAACGATAAGTGGTGTTTTAATAGTGAACATCAGGATTTCCAGGTTTTTATTTATTTGAAAGGATAATAACCCAACTTAATTTCAATAGTAAGCGGAAAATAGTTTTTTATGTCACATTTATGGTTTAATGTTTAAGAGTAGACTTGTAATACCTGCTATAAATAGTTTATAAGTAAGGTTAAAAAGTGCTTATTATTTTCGTTTACCTATTTATATCTTATAGACAAGGAATTAGTCATGTTGCGTTTGCCTATATCGTCAGTTACAGCATCTGGCAGTTTCTTATTACTGACTTTTGGCTTGGTTGCTCCAACTCATGCAGATAGTATGAGCGCGCTAATCGCTCAGAAATCAGCTCAATCAACGACAACGACTTCCTATCGCTATCCAGACGTATCGCGTCAAGCGCCTACGGTGTTACCTGCGTTTTTATCTGGTAATTATGACAATGTCGATAGTGAGTATTTACCGTTATTAAGTAGTGCAGAAACGCAAAGTAGCCCTGCTGCTCGTGAGGTGGTCAGTACCGCTCGTAAGATGGCGCTTAATGAACGTACCATTATTCAAGGTGGCTGCTGGGATTACTTAAATGCGGTATTTAATCGAGCAGGGGTGACACGCGATACCATTCACAAAGGCACTTATGGTCAAGGCCCTTATGCTAGTAGTGGCGAGATTGAGGTTGGGGATTGGCTGTACTATATCAACCATGGTTATAATGACGTCGAGCACAGTGGGTTGTTTGTCGGCTGGGTCGATGAACGCGCGAAGCAAGCGTTAATATTAAGCTATGCTGGTGAAAACCGCCGTGAGCCTGCCCGTTACCGTGTCTATGATTTGAGTAATGTTTATCAAATCATGCGTCCTAGTGTCTAGCTCTCTTAAGATACAACAGACCCTAATAAAAAAGCGTCCGTCACTTGTATTAGTGATGGACGCTTTTGATTGTTGAGTATCAACGATTTTGCTGATTTTAGAAAGGTTTTACCACGACCAAAATAACGATAAATATTAACGCAAACACTGGTATTTCATTAAACCAGCGCCAAAACTTATGTGACTTATAGTGTGGGTTATCAATGAGCTTTTTACGGTACAAACCGCAAGCACCATGATAGCCAGACAATAATACGACCAATAATAGTTTTACGTGCAACCAGCCTTGCGTTTTATAGACATCCCATCCTAGCCCAACCATCCATAGACCAAAGATCCATGTAGCTATCATCGATGGAGTCATGATACCGCGATAGAGTTTGCGCTCCATAATACTAAAGCGCTCTTGGCTGATGGCATCATCGCTCATTGCATGATAGACAAATAGGCGCGGTAAATAAAATATCGCCGCAAACCAACACACCATCGAGATAATGTGTGCCGCCTTAATCCAGTTAAAATAATCTGCCATTATAGTCCCTCTTGCTTAGCTTGTAATTTATGCTAATCTGCCAATACCACTTGTGATTGATGACCGCTCATAGCATCTATTACAGGCAATACTTTGGGTGCTCTTGGTGCAGCAAACTGCTTGGTGAGGCCAAGCTCACGCATGAGTCTGTCATCACCTGATTGACTGGCATTGCCTGTAGTCAGCAGTTTATCACCATAAAAAAATGAATTGGCACCCGCCATAAAGGCCAATGCCTGCTCAGAGTCAGATAGGCTTTCGCGACCAGCAGACAAACGTACATAACTGGTTGGGCAGCAAATCCGTGCCACAGCGATGGTACGAATCCACTCAAGCACTGGAAGCTGACCTTCGGCCAATACTTTATCGCCAATAGGTGTGCCAGCAACAGGTACGAGCAAGTTAACTGGAATAGACTCAGGTGCTTTTGGCATTTTTAGCAGTTCATGTACCCAGTCGATACGGTCTTCACGGCTTTCACCCATGCCAACGATATTACCACTACAGACATTGATGCCTGAGTTGCGGACATTGTCTATCGTATCCAAGCGCTCGTCATAGCTACGTGTACTGACGACTTGCTCATAATAGCTGCGTGAGGTATCTAGGTTGTGATTGTAATAATCCAATCCAGCCTCTGCCAATTGCGTCGCTTGATTGGTATCTAACATACCAAGCGTCATACAGGTTTCAAGCCCTAATGCTTTGACTTCTTTAATGAGCTCAACCACATAGGGCATATCTTTTGCGCTTGGATGTTTCCAGGCCGCACCCATGCAGAATCGTGACGAGCCACTGTTTTTGGCACGTTTGGCAGCGGCAATGACTTTGTCCACTTCTATACGTTTCTCGGCTTGGAGTTTGGTGGTATCGCGATGGTGACCTGACTGTGAGCAGTAGCCACAATCTTCAGGGCAGTTACCTGTTTTAATAGACAACAAGGTGCTGATTTGTACTTCATTTGCTTTAAAGTTCTCTCGGTGTATCGTTTGTGCTTGTAGCAGCAAATCCATCAAAGGCAAATCAAACAGTTTTTCGATGTCTGCACGGGTGTGTTTATGAGTGGTTTTTTGGTTGGCTGTAGTAGCATCTGTGGCTAGGTTGGCCAAAAAGTCACTGTTGCTGTTATTTTGATTGTCTACTGTGCTAGTGGGGCTACTGGCATTAGGTTCTGAGATGCTAAGTAATCCTGCCATGAGATAAGTCCTTTTATAACGATATTAAGTAAATCTAACTATTTTTTGTCTTAAAAAAAATAAAAAAGGCTGCGATATAGTATACCGTAACCTTTTTAGAAAATCAGAGCGCCACTCTATTGTATTTATATTAAATACAATAGAGTAGATTAACAGTAACTATGTGATGTTCAGTTTGCCATTCAGTGTTCTGACGATTCATATCTGATTGTTCGTATCTAGTTATTTGCCCAATTTATGCTTGGCAACACCAATCCAGTGATTGGCAAAATTCTGTGCTTTGTAAGCATAAGGCTTTGCTTTTTGAAGGTATGGTTTGCACTCTTCTGGAACTTCTGGAACGATATGTTTGGCAAGTTTATTAAACCACATCATTAAGCTGTAGTCGCCTTCGATGCTCAAGTTGCCTTCTTGAACGGCTGTCATAAAGGCTGGCAAGTTGCCTTTAGTCAACAGCTTAACACCAGTCATAGAATCTTTAAAGTTGATGGTCAAATCAGCCGATTTTGCATGACCGCTATATTGGCTAAAGTCGCCATTATCAAAGACAAAGTAACGGGCGATATCAGCTTCAGTGCTAGAAAATTCGATAGTCACACTACGGTCAGCAAATAGTGCTTTCACTTTTTCATCATCGCTATCAGCGAGCATAGACAAGCGGTAACCAATCACCGCCAACAATACGTCTAAAGGATCAGACTTAATATCTAACACAGGAATAGTAAACATAATCGAACTCCTAAAAAATGAGACGCAAAACAATGCGTACTTTATAACAATTTTTGCGACAAATATATAATTAGATTATAACTGATTGATGGCATTTAATTCTTTAGGAGTTACGTAGGGAGTATTAAGTATCTTGTAACATTCGATGACGTCAGTATGATTGATGACGTCAATATGATTGATATAGTATTGAGCGTACTAATGGAAGCGTGGCTGATAGTCATCATCATAAACCGGCGTGTGCTCGATATAGCGAGATGCTTCCAGCTCACGCTGCAGTTGCACAGATTGACTAAGATCATCATAACGTAATGCTCGATATAATACCCAACTTGCTAGTGGTAGCCAACTGATACCCATGGCGATGATATAGCTGTGCCATTCTGATAGCATAAAGTGACTCAATATCAGGCTGTGGATGATTTCAACGGCTAGCCAATAGACCATACCACCAAATAGGTACAGCAGCAGCCAACGTTGAGACGATATGGCGAGTACAATTATTAACACTGCTAATAAGCTATAGCCAAGCCAAGCAGCATTGCTCCATGTCGTTATGTCGATAAAAGAAAATATAGTCAGTAACATCATTCATCTCGCTATTCATAAGGTGAATTCCAATAAGACTATTATGAAAGTTTACTGAGCAAAGCTGAAGAGGGTAGAGGTCACTTTGCGACAACCGATGACGTTTGGTTTTTTAGCCTACTTAGTGGTTTACTAGGGTGGGGCTTGAGACTAAGCGCCATAAGGATAGGCGCTTATTTCTAACAGGAAGAGCGATTTTTTTTAAATGTAGGACGACATTCACGTGTGTTGTTTTGTGAGAAGTTTTGTGTGCTTAATGGTGATTAAACATCGTCATTATGATGGTTGTTATGACGACCCCACCAAGAGATAAATGATACCAAGACAGCACCCAATACCATCAGTCCCAGTGTTGTGAGCCAATGCGCACCTGTAGGGTAATGCCATGGCATCACATTGATGACGGTCTCACTATCAAGTGTGTTTAAGGTATCTACTTTCCATGGCCATATTTTTATCAAGGAGCCTGCGATAAAGCCTGTGAGCAGTGCCAACATTGCTTGATAGTAGCGAGATAACAACCATTTAAGTGCGTGGGTAAATAGTAGTAGTCCAGTGAGCATTCCTGCCATAACTGTGAAAATAGCGGTGAAGTTAAGGGTGTGTACCGCTTCTAATACAGCGTCATAAGCACCTAGTAATAAGAGGATAAAAGAGCCAGATATCCCTGGTAATATCATGGCACAAATCGCAATTGCTCCTGCAAAAAACAAATAAGCTAAGCTTGGTGTGGTGGATAGTAACGGCAAACTGCTAATAACCACTGCACTAACGAGACCTGCTGCGAACAGCAGCGCTCGGCCTATATTCCACCGTTTAATCTCGCTTAATAATATAAATATGGTGGCGACGACCAATCCAAAAAAGAACGACCAAATTAGTAAGGGCTGGTTATCTAATAGGTGCTTGATAATGCCTGCTAAAGTGGCAAAGCTGGTGGCGATACCGAGTAACAAGCACAATAAGAATGTTGCATCAACCTGCCGCCACACAGCAAACAAGCCTTTGATACCACCTTCTTGTCGGAATATTTGCCACAGATTGGGACCGATGCTACCGAGTGCATTGATCAGACGCTCATAAACGCCAGCAATCAGTGCGATGGTGCCGCCAGAGACGCCAGGCACGATATCCGCTGCGCCCATTGCTATTCCTTTGACATACACGCCTAACAATGCTTTTGGACTATCGGTAGCAGTCGCATGGGTATCCAATGGCTGTGGATCTGACGACTCGCTTGGTCGCGGTGATGGTGATGCCGTCATGGACAATCCTTGATTATGTCAAAATAAGTGTTGGTGATAAAAAGTAAGCGTGGAGAGTAGATGTTCATAGTTGTGTTCAAGCTATAAGTCTAAAGATAGCACTATCAAAATATTGGTATAAACGATGGCGACACAGCACAAGAGCCAGATTGATGATAAAAAATCAACCTAGCTTTTTATATGGTTTGGAGAGTGATTGTACGCATCTAGCATTTATTCAGCAGGGGCAAGCGCTGGATAGCCAAGCGCATAAAGAGCACCTTCAAGTCCAGTCACATTGATAGCAGAGTCGGCACGTGCTTGGACAATAGGTTTGGCATGATAGGCGATACCTAAATCAGCGATAGCCATCATTGGCAAATCATTCGCCCCATCACCAATACAGACAACTTGTGACATATCTATGCCCAAGCGCTCTGCCGTATGTTCAACAATGGCCGCTTTTTTGGCACCATTTACGATAGGCAATTGAACATGACCAGTGACTTTGCCTTCTTCAATATCTAAGAAGTTGGCATGCACTTCATCAATCCCCAATTGCTCTGCGATATAACGGGCAAAATAAGTAAAGCCACCTGAAACCAATACCGTGTGATAGCCCAAAGCTTTGAGTGCACTGATCGTGGTACGAGCACCTGGTGATAAAGTTAATCGACTACAAATATCATCGAGTACGTTAGTTGGAATGTCTTTTAACAACGCCACACGTTGGGCAAAAGATTCGTCAAAATCGATTTCGCCGCGCATTGCTGATTCGGTGATGGCAGCGACTTTGTCACCGATACCTGCCGTTTTGGCCAGCTCGACGATGACTTCTTGCTCGATTAACGTGGAGTCCATATCAAAACAGGCAAGTTTATGGGTACGTAGCATATGACCGACGGATAAAATATGACAGTCGACGACATCTACGTTATCTGCGCTATCGGCACTGCGAGTGTTTTTATATTCTTCAGCCAAATCATGACGTAAACGTGTGGTCAGCTGATCGTCAATGATATGAGCGGCGGCGGTTTTTTTGGCAGGGTGCATTAATGTGTCAGTGACTGGTACTAGCAGATAGCGAAATACTTGTGATTGCGTAAATGGTAAACGCTGTGCATTTTTTGCTGTTGGTTCTATGTCAGAAACACTGATATTGACAAAGCTTGCATCGCTGTCTTCAGCAACGGTGACCAGATGCCAATTTGGCTGCTCATCGACCCACGATTGCACATATTGATGAATATCAAGGGTTGATACTTTAGTCGGTAACACCACAATTAGGGCAAAAACAGGTAGTGACTGTAATGCGTCAAAGTCTTGTAAATTGGTATCGTTAGGTAAGAGAGACGCAATAGAATCAACGGCTTGTTGCCATGCTTTGCTGTCTTTTGGTAACGAATAAGATGTATTGTTTGGCATGGCTCAATTGTCCCTTGTATGCTCATATAAGATTGGGAATAATAGCAGCTTTCCTTGGCAGCGCCTATAGATGACACACAAAGTATCATGGTGACCGGAAAACGACTGTAATAGATAAAGAAGCATTTAAAATGGAATGCTATTATCATAGAATTATAAAGCGGCTAACGCTATAAGACTGGTTATGGTGATATAGTAGAGAGGATAGCGAACTGTATTCATGATAAAGTTATCAGTCATAGCTCGTTCAGTGTATACCAGTTTATTAACGTATCATTTATAACGAATATTTTATGCCTGTGTCCGTTATAAATATGTGTGCTGCACCATTTTTTAAAATTAGCCAAAAAATGAGCGATAGCCTTGTTTTTTAATTTCTTTTATCCAAAAAAGTTTAACATATCATGACGTATTTAGCGCCGCGGCAAGGGTTGTTTGCCATTATTCTTCTGGTTAGTTTTTGTTTGCAGACTCTCTTATTGGTCATTAGTACTGATCAACAGTTGAGCAAAAGTCGCGCGTTAAAAGGCGAGCAGATGGTTGCACAGCTGATTGATGAAGCTAGGCTGTCTTTAGAAAATAAAGACCGTGTCAGCTTAAGTGTGATTGCCAATCGCTATACCAGCGAGCAAGACGTGACAAAGATACTGATCACTGACAATAAAGATGAAATATTGGTACCAGTTGGCAATGCCCCTATGCAGCAGGGTGAGACGATTCGTCAAATTGCTACAAATGGTGATGCCGTAATTGGTAGTGTTGCACTGACCTTAAAGGATATTAGTAAAGGCGAGATTATCGCCATGCAATGGCCGTTTGTCATTGGCACTATGCTGTTGCATTTACTACTTTGGCTCATTTACGGCTATATTGCCCGTCCAACCAAAGAGCAAATCAATGCGCTCAGCCGTGATATTCAAGATTTGCATCGTGATCAGTATGTAGAAATCAATCAGCGCAATCGTAATCGCGAAAGCCGCTCAGCGGATAGCCAAGTAAATGAACATAAAGAAACAGACAGTCCCGTTGAAAACCCAATCGAAAAACCAACAACCAACGCTCGTAAATTTAATGTGCATAGTGAAGTAAATGAGTACTTAAGAACGCAACAGAATCAGGATGTGGAAAGTGATGCGACAGGATCTATGGCTAGTGCTGTTGATAACACAGCTACTGAGCAAGTAGAGAAAAGCACGACACAAGAAGAAACAAGTGATATTGATGACACGATTCATAAGCCTCATAATGCCACCCGCCTGTCTGCTACACGCTCACTTGATAGCGTGAGAGTGCAGATTGTCTTTCATGATGAGTTTAATATGCTTGAGCGCCTGGCACCAGCGCAGCGTTTGCCGTATTTGGCATTATGTACGCAGCTACTGAACCAAGCGGTGACTGAGTTACTGAAGCAGCCGTTGCTGCTAGGTGTCAGCGCAATGAATGAACCACAATTCGATGATGGTGGTGCGAGTGTGTTGTTAAAAGCAGATAACAGTCATGCTAAGGTCGCGTTGGCAGGTGTGATGCTTGGTAAATTATACCTAATGCTCAACAAGATTATTCATGATAAGCATATTGAGCTTTCACGCTTTGCTTTACCTGCAAAAGCGGGTGTCAGCGATGATGCCCAAAGTGAGGCTATGACGCAACTACTACACAGCGTTGGCAAAAAAGAGCAAATGCTAATATTGCTCCCGAATGCTGGACTCAAACAAATCGGTAATCATGTGCAAGTTCAAAGTATCATGCGACCAACCACTGTTTATGAACGTGAGTGTGCCATATTTGATGGTGGTAATGACTCGATGATTCAACGATTAGCTGACGTCCGTAATTCAGTCCTAATGATCGAAAGTGAAGATGAGCCAGATATTTCATAGAAAAGATTTGGCGGTAACTATTTTTACCAATTTATGGATGATTGTCTGTTATATTGACCATATCGTTATCTTGGCTTAGCAAAGGAAAGTAATAAAAAGGATTGACAACGTTCAGTAGAGACTTTATAAGGCATATATATATTAATGTATTCTTAATACCTTTGCCAAAAATGATAGGAGTTTGTCATGAGTGATGCTGATATTGACAACGATTTTGATGATGATTTTGTTGACGATGATGATGCAAAGATGGTGGAAGAGGCCGAGACGAGTGTGCGTACGCGCTTAAGTAGTCTTGAGAAGCGTCGACTAATCGATAACTTGTTAGAAGAAAAACGTTTGGCCAGAGAGCTAAAAGATGACTTAGATGACATCGATAGTTTCGATGAAGATGGCGATGACTGGGACGATGACGATTTTTAGTATTTGGGCTGAATTGTTATGTTCTGGTAAGGGCGTTAAGCCATTTAAGCCGACTAAAGTATCGAAATAACAGGTTATCAGTGGACTTTATTAATCCAGTGATGTTCTGTTTTCCAAATTTCTATTATTGTCATTAACCTATTCAGATGATCCTTATCTTCAAACCATCCATGATTCTGTATTCAGTCAATCGTTTATTACGACTGCTGCAACTCACCCTTCAAGGACAATTATACTATGAGCAACCCATTAAGTTTTGACGAATTATTAGACTATATGGACAACCAAGAGAGTCAGTTTGTACTTGACAGTGTCGCTGCGCATGGTTTTTTGACAGCGACGGTCATTGGACGTCCATTACCTAACTGGATGGATGCGCTGTTTGAAGGTCATGCCAGTGAAATTCCAGACAATGTCATCGACGGTATTCAACGCTGGCGTGACTCAATCATCGCTGAGCTAAAAAATGAGACACCTATTGAGCTACCATTTGGTGAAGATGCTGGTGATGAAGAAGTGGCAGTCGATTTTTCAGATGAGTCAGATATCGTTGCTTGGTCAATTGGCTTTGTTGATGCGATGTATGGCGATGAAGCCAGTGATTGGTTTGAAGATGAAGAAACAGCAGAAGACGTGGCAGTTTTGACTTTGCCAATGATTGTTCTAAGCGGTATTGATGATGAAGATCCAGAGCTTTCTGAGATGCGTAAAGATGAAGATAAAATGGCGCAAATGGCCAACAGCATCGAAGGCAATTTGACTGAATTGTTTTTGTTGTTTCATACCAATGATTAATTTTGGGTATATCACCAAACGCCACAGGCCAATTATGAAAAAGTTATTATTATGTTCGATTTTGGGATCTGTCAGTTTAGTCGGTTGCACTACAACATCTTCTTTGAACACGAAGAGTAATGTAAGTGTAGCGAAGATGAAGGTGGACTCTATCAATGTCACTTTGAGGCAAAAATATGACAATCCAGTGTTTTATAGTCAAGCTGATATTGAGCAGTACCTTAGTAATTGTTTAGTTACTGAGTTGTCTAAAGAGGGCAAGTATCAGGCGAATGCAAATGCTGGTTTAGATATAGATGTAGATTATAGAAGAATTTACTCGGGCGAAGCATTTGGTATGCAGAAATCTATCGGTAGCCCCGAAATTGCCTATAGCTATCAAGTTATTAGTGATAACAAAATTCTACAGCAAAATGAAGAAAAAGAGCTTTTTGTAAACGCAGGATTACTAGGAAATTTTAACTATGTAGGTAACACTGAAAAAGAAGATGAAAATATGTATATAGATGCGTTATGTCGTCATATTGCTCAGAAAATTTACTGATTTTTTAATTAGGTTACGATACTATGCAACTCTCCAATCTTGAGCACTTACCCAATTATCAAATTACCGAGCGTTTGGACGTGGTGTACGGTAGTACGGTGCGCTCAAAGCACGTCGGTAAAGACTTGTTTGCGGGGTTAAAAAACATCGTCGGTGGCGAGCTGACCGCTTATACCGAGCTATTAGAAGAGTCGCGTCAAGAAGCGATAGATCGCATGATTGTCAAAGCGAAAGCATTGGGCGCGGATGCTATCGTCGGTCTGCGTTTTTCGACTTCTAGTATCACACAAGGTGCATCTGAGCTGTTCGTCTATGGTACAGCTGTTAAGGTCGTACCCATAGCGCAACAATCTTACCAAAACCCACCAAGTGATGCTCATCATCAATCGGGTCACTCTCCAGACATACAACAGCCAAACGCGCAACATTCAAACGCGCAAAACTCAGAGTCAAATAATGACTTGCCACGTTTCCATCCTTTTGATTAGCTAACCAACGCTGAAAGCATTGATGCTTTTTTTATGATAAGAGACGTGCTATGAATAACTCACTTACCCAGTTTCTGCTCAACTATGCACCGTTTGTTTTATTATTCGCGGTCGGCTGGTTCTTTGGCACGCGTCATGAGCGTCAGCATCTAGCGCAGTTAAGCATCGCAGAGCAAGAGCTAAATCATATTATTGTTTCAAGTGAACGCTTTTATCGTCCTCAGTTGGCTGTTGATAGTCAGGGTGAACTGGTACTTGGCAGCGTGGTTATCGGTCAAGATTATTTCAAAATGATTATCGCACGCGTCTTAAGTATCTTTGGTAAGAATCTAACCACTTATGAAACACTTTTAGATCGTGCGCGCCGCGAAGCCATCGTACGGATGCGTATCGAAGCTAAAGCGAAAGGCTACAACCATATTTATGGCTTGCGTCTTGAAGTGAGCAATGTGAACGAGTTGGGCAGTATGGTAGAAGCCATCGCCTATGGTACGGCAGTTATCAGTACTGACCATCTCTAAAGTCCTGCCAATTTAAAATATGTCCTTAATCTCGCTGTCTTTCTTATCCCAAAGTAAGCATTTTTCTTAGTTATCCTTGCATTGCTATCAATATCTAACAAGAAATTATAGAGGGTCGACTATATTATGCTTGAACTTTTTTTCTGGGGATTCATGCTGCTTTTACAGATTGTTTTTGGGCTATTGATGTTTTATGGTGTGTTCAAAGTGATGATTTGGCGTAGTCACTCAACTCGTTCAAAGCGTGGATCGGATTCAGCGGGAGGTGACTTTGATAATAGTCATAGTAGTGGAACTGGTAGCACTGACTTTTGCGGCGGTGATGGTGGCGGCGGCGGGTGTGACTGAGCGGTGATCAAATCTAGTCACATAAGTAATATTTCAAACAAAAGTCTATATATGACTGTCTGGTAGCTTGATTCTTTCAATAAATAGTGATTATAAAGCTATACTATTTTTGGTGGTGTATCAAAAAGTATGCTGGAGTAATAAAAGAAGGGTGACAGCCG
>NZ_JBQSVL010000056.1:0-21398 GCF_052376215.1 Psychrobacter sp. AOP7-B1-24 | reverse complement strand
CATCTGCACCATATTGGTCAATATTGCGCAGCAGCTCTGGGAATTGATGTTGCTCAATGGCTTTCATACGTTCAGCTTTGTGAGGTCTTAATGCTTTATTACGACCATAAGCGATATTAATAATATCGTAGCCCAATGTGTTGATAGCATATTCAAAAACCGAGCTAATCAGGGCAATGCACTTGTGTGACGTATCGGTCGTCCACTTGCCTCGTTCTTCAAAGTAAGTTTGGATGGCTAATCCAGTTTTGATGACATCTTGTGGCGTAATAGAGCCAATAGGGTAGTCGCCTATATGCGGTGCGATATGCTTATCTAAATAGTTATGAAGTTTTTGAATATTCTTAGGTGTGGTGCTAGATCTTTCGTTGATATAGCTCTTGGCGATAACTCTAAATAAGTCCTTCTGCTCAAAGTTATTTTTCTCATGGTTTTTATGCTCTGTAGGATCGATGTTATCAGCCAGTAATGCCTGAGCTTTATCACGTGCTAGCCGTGCCTCTTTTAGCGTCACTTCTGGTTTGAATGTAGAATCAATGACTTGTTTGGCTGGCTTATAAATTCCTATCTGATAGGTCTTTTGCTTGGGCTTAAGATCTTTATCGGATTGATAGCGGTAGGTCATTTGCCAAAATAGCGAGCCATTTGGATGTTGTATAAGATATAAATTGTTGCCATCACCATGGCGTGTGACTTTAGTAGGTGTGGACTGTTTGGCAATGGCTTTCACGCCAGCGTCAGTTAATCGGTAGTCTTGTTTTCTCGTCATGGCTTATACCTCAAGGTGTTGAGAGGTTTAACAACAACCTCACTGTATAATTAACAACAAAAAATGGCGTTGTATATTATTTAACAACGCATTTAACAACATTGTAGAGGTGCTAGTAGGTAATGACAAGTGTTTAATAAGGACTGATAACTAGGTATGATAGGAGTTTAAAGGGCTTGAGGTAATGCGAGGTTATGTCTAAATACAATGATTGGTGCGCCCACCAAGACTCGAACTCGGATCGATCGCTTAGGAGGCAACTGCTCTATCCTGTTGAGCTATAGGCGCATTATGGAGTGACATTGTAGAAAAAACGGACCATAAAAGCAATCAACAAACGATAAATAGGTATGATTTATTTTTATTTGCCATTGCTAAGGGCATCAGCGACATCGACTGAAGTGGTTTGTGTGGGTTCGGCTGGATTAAATAGCTCATCGACACTATTTTTATAACCTTCAATATTGTCGTAGTCGTATGATTTTAAGATGTCTTGCCCGGTGCTTGATAGTAGGAAATTACGGAATTTAATAGCAGTCGTATTATCTGTCAGAATAACGCCTTCAAGTGTATGAGTATCTTTTACCGCATAACTAAAAGAATTTAGAGTGTGTGCTTTTAGTTTATCAGTATCACTAAGAGTATTGTCTTGAGTAATATTTAGCTCTTTTTGCAATGTTGAAAGATCCTTGGTAGATATATTATTAGTAATAACCATATCTACACTAAATACAAATTTGTCTGGTTTGCTTGGATGAGCATCGCTCTTTGATAAAGTTATGATATCACTGGTGGATACATAGTTTGTCACAACCTGTACATGAGGGTAGCGAGACTCAAAGCGGGTAATGATATCGGCTAAGGGTGCGCGTAGATTGTTTTCTACTTGTAGATACAGGAGGCTATTGGCTAGGATATTTGTCTTATCTTCACTTAGCATTGCCACCGATTTATTGTTGTTTGACATGATTGGCAATGGATCTGTATTTTTACGGTTGTTACTCCATAACCAAACAAAAATCGCAATGAGAAGTAGCGATAATAAAATTAGACCAGCGAGCAGTAGCTTGTAGTCTTTCATATAGTGCTGCTCTTATTTTAATTGACTTATTTCGATTTTGAATAACGTATAATGCTTGACCTAAAATGTGCTTCTAGACTTTTGATGTAATACCTCATCTGCTAAATCTGCCAACATATCTGCAAAAATATCGGTACTCTCAGTAGGCGTTGATTCACTATTCTTAAAATCTGCTATCGCTGTGGGTACATGAGTCTTATCTTCTGTTACAGGCGAGTAGGCTGAAAGTAAAACATGCTGATCAGTTGCTGTTGCCCAATCGTTTGTTTGATGTGCAGCTAGTGGTGACTCACCTGTTGAAAGCTTATCTTTTAACCAACTGAAACCATGGGCTTCCCACCACGCTTCAAAGCGTGGTAACGTGCTACCACGTACAGCGGCAGGCAAGTTCAAGGTTCGGAGTTTTTGTGCTAATACTGGGTCACTGATTGTTTGATGAATACTCAGATAGAGTGAACGGCTGTCGTCAGTATAAGGTTTTCTTTTCTGCCATGATCTATCGTCAATTTTCATACGTGGCAATTGCCATAATTCACCGCGATAGTATACAACATATAAGCGTTGTTTAGGATGAACAAATATAGCATCAATAGGACGTAAAGGCATCGTGTTTAATTCCTTATTAATAAAAAGGATTAAGATTGTATAAGTTATAATGTTTTTCTTATATAAAAATAAACGATATAAGCGCGACATTAAATGTCGTGAATTATAGTAACGTAAGTATCTTAACTGGCAAAAAATGGTCATCAGTGGCACACTAAATTGTCAGTTTGTATGCGCAAGCTATTTAAATATCGCCTTAATATAGTTAAAGCAATTATCATGCCAAAATGAATCACAGTGATTAGACTGAATTTGTTTAAGTTGTTATTGATAAACTTTGAAGTGTTAAGTGTTTGATTATAAAACGCCTGTTTTTTAAAATTTAACATACATTGTCATTTGGATATCAAGGTATTCAAATGATCGTTTTTCGTTTTGCCTCTTTCTCATCCCAATCAGATAATTATCTATGTTTACCATTATTCAATCACACCGTACTGAAAACCTTGTTGATGAGTTGCTTGTACAATATCAGTCAAAAAACCAGTCGGTTTTTGCGCCTTTTATTGTCATTGTACCCTCAATGGTATTGGGCGATTGGTTAGATAAAACCATTGCTAGCCGTGCTGGTATCAGTACGTTGGTGCGTACTAAGTTTTGGGGTCAGTACCAGTGGACGCTCATGCAAGATGTGCTCAGCCGCCATAATGCCTATTTATTACAAGCAGACCACTCTGCTAAAACCCTCAATGTGCCGGACGTTGCAGTGCTGCCACCAACAGTAATGCAGTGGCGATTATTTGGGTATTTGACCTACTATCAAGCCGCCATTATAAAAGATGAAAAACACGCCGTGTATCCGCTATTGTCGTCTTTGATTGATGCGCCAAAACAAAGCCTGCGTCCAGACAATCGTCAAACTAACCGTCAAAGCAGTCAGCAAATCAATGAATCACAAGATAAAGCCCAGCAAGATGCGCGTATTTGGCAGCTGGCAAGTGATTTAGCACGAGTGTTTAACCGCTACTTAACCCACCGCGAAGATTGGTTGGCACTGTGGTCAGATAACAAGCCGCTTAATATTGAGGAGATGATAGCCGGTAAAGACGAGTTGTCATTACGCTTTGATAAGTACGCCCGCGCCACGCCTGATTGGTTGGTGGCACATTATGCTGAGCTTGAAGCAGCGCAGCGGTTTTTATGGTTACAGCTGTTTGCCGATGTGCACTTACACCGTGTGGCGCTCGAAAAAACCTTTTGGTCCGCGTTAAAAGGTAACAAAGCAGATGAGCGTGCCCAGTTGCCTAAAGTGCTGCGTATTTTTACCATTCAGCAATTGCCACAAACTGAGCTCAATTTTTTGCAGCATTTATCAGAATACATGGACATCACTTTGCTGCACTACAACCCATCAAAGTTATTTTGGGCAGATATTGTCGATAAATCGTGGTTGCAGCGCCAACAAATCATCAACCCGGAAAGCGTGTTTTTACGGGACTATGGCCACAGCTTGTTGTCACGTTTGGGTAAGCAATCACGCGATACGTTTGCCATGCTTGCCAATTTGTCGGGTAATGAGCAATACCAAGATGCGGCTGATCAAAATGTGCTTGTAGAATGGCAAGACAATTTTAATGATACGTCGTCTATGGGTATCAACCATAAGCTGACGGATAACCCCCATCATACTGGTGCGCTTAACAGTCCGCAAAACAGCCCAAGTTTATTAAGGCGCTTGCAGAAAGATGTGTTGATGCTTGATGAAACGGCCACTCAGAAAACTGCGGCGGCAAAAGTGTCTCAGGCCGTGAGTCAGCAAATAGCGTTAGCGTTTGAAGATGAAGAAAAGCCACAAACCACGCCATGGTATGAAGATGCCGCACTGGAAAACAAGCGCTTTGAGAAAGACCGTTTTTGGGCGATGTCCTCGCAAGATAATAGCCTAAGCATTCATTCGTGTCACAGTTTGCAACGTCAGCTCGAAGTGCTGCGTATTATGATTGGACGCTGGCTTAATGAGCCAGTTCCATCTAACGAAAAAAAGCGCCATATATCTGACATTGTTGTACTACTACCTGATGTAGAGCGTCACCATGCGCTGATCAGCTCAATTTTTGTCAGTGGTAAAGGGCAAGATGGCTTGACCCTACCGGCTAAAGTCACAGGTGTGGTGGATGCCGATATTCGCCAGCTATGGGATGCCATTATTGGTTTTTATAAATTATTGGGTAGCCACAGCGCCCGTTTTGAAGCCGCCGAAGTATTAGACTGGCTGATGTTACCGCCTTTGTTTGAAAGCTTTGGCTTGACGCATGAGCAAATGAGCCGTGGTTGTGATTTATTGGTAGAGGCTGGGTTTATTCGCGGTTTTGATGAGAGTCACCTTAAACAAACGCTAGATGGTAATGACTATGACTACCGTTTTAGCTTTGCACAAGCGTTAGACAAACTGACTTTGGGTTTGGTGATGCCAGAAGCCAGTTTGAGCGATTGCTTGTATCCTATAAAGCAAAACGAGTGGCCAAGCACTGCCTTGCCGGAGCGCAGTATACCGCTGTCTCAGGTGAGCCTAAACGATGCCATGATTGTAGAGGCCCTTTGCCGTATTTATGCAGGCTTGGCGGCCCGCCGTGACGACCACACACACAAAATGAAAGCAGAAGACTGGCTCGACCAAATTGAGAGCCAAGTTATTCATCGCTATTTTGGTGATGTTGATCAAACCCGTACCATGCGCGCCATCTATAACGCCATGAACGGCTTTAAATCTAGCTTGCGCGCCAACCGTCATTATAAGCAATACTCCAATGGCGATAGTAGCAGCAAAGAGGTCGAGCAACGGCTGGCAGGAGTAGAGCAACTGCCGCTTAAGCTGAGCTTTATGTTAGATAGTATCGAGGCGGAGCTTGAGAGTCAGCAGGTCAGTGCCGAACCCACAGGCGTGATTACCTTTGGCCGATTTGGCGCACTCAGAAACGTGCCCTTTAACTTGGTGGTGATGCTTAACATGAATTTGTCGGAGTTTCCTGCGCAAGACCGAGACAACCGCTACGATTTAATGAAAGCCGCCACCGCCCGCCGTGGCGATAGGGTGAGTGAGGATGATGACAATGGCGCGTTTTTAGATGCGCTGCTGTGCGCGCGGAGTGCGTGTTGGATATTTTATAACGGTCAAAGTTTAACAGACACGCATGAGCATCTGCCTGCCAACCCTGTTAGCGAGTTATTACAATTTTTGCAAGGAGAGGTGCAGTGGCAAGTCAACTCGCTTGAGGCGTTAGATGCTTTGCCCAATAATATTGACTCAACCACCGACACGCTAAAGCGTTATTTGCCAAAATTGATTAAGCAGTGGTTGGTGACAGAGCACCCTGCCTTGCCATTTCATAAAAGTTTGTTTGAAACTGATATTAATCTTGACACTGATATGGCCGCCAATAATGGTGCCGCTGATGACCAAGCCGAAAATCATGGATCAGATAAACACTTGGTTGAGCGGGTTGATGAGTTAGATGCTATTTTGAATAAAGCCATGCGCAAAACCAAACTGGCGCAAAAAAAGCAGTTTCCGCCTGCGCCGCTTTGGCAGGCTGTGTTTAACACCTTAACGTCTCGAGTACCTAGCGAGCATGCGCCACTGGTTAGCCTGCCCACCAAAAAACAGTATGAGGCCATTGCTCAGGTGCTGGGTGCAAATCTAGGTGTGCTTGGTCAGGCAGATGCGCAAACCCTAGATGTATTGGCTGAGCTGCTAGCGTTAGACGGCGCAACTGACTCACGCGGTAGCAGTAAGGCTAATGCTATTAATGAGATAGGCGATACGACCACAGCGCTCACCCAAGCCTTGTTTGATACCGTATTTAACATTGGGGAGATAGATGTAGAGGGCGCATTGGTGTACCAAGTGCGCCACCCTGCCAACGCTTTTTTGCGTAATCAAAAGGTGCATGTGGTGCAAGGCGAAGAGGCGATGGCGCTGCAAGAACCCTTGTTTTTGAACAACTTGACTGCCTACCACATTAAAGAGTATTTGATTAACAACTTAGCCGCTCATACTGCCGTTAATAATACTGCCATTAATCATACTGATGATAAAAACACGGCCGATAACCGTGCCGATCAAAGCCGCCAACTATTAACGTACCAAAGCATTATACCGGCAGGTGTGGCGCGCCAAACCACGATTCCCAATCAACAACAAAAACTGCAACAGCAATGTATGGAATTTAAAGAGCAACTGGTTGCCAATGGCTTTGCAGAGGCTGCAAATCATACAGATGGTTTGCAGTTACTGACGCCAACCACAGAGCACCCTGTACAGATAGCGCTGGCGACTGTACTAAGCCATGCTGACAGTGCATCCAATGCTGACAATGTGTCCCTGCTTAAGCGGCTACCTACATTGGTTAAGATAAAAGGCTTAGTACCTGTATCGGCATCGGCAGAGCTGTTAGCGTCAGTACCGACAAGCACGGCCTATGCCGAGCAATCTCCTAAGCAGTGGTTAAATATCTTACCCAATTCTGCTAGCCCCAAGCATCTGCTTAAGTTTTGGTTGTCGCATTTGTATTGGCAAATAGCCCGCCGCACCACTGCTAAGCAAGTGAGTTCACATGATGGCGTGAGCATTTGGCGCTTTAATAAGCCGAGCTCGCAGGTTAAAGCCTATGAAAACACCATCGCATTTAAACTAAACCCAATTGTGTATGAAGACGCGGTGGTTGAGATGATAAAGTGGGCTGTTTTCGCTAATGTATCGGGGCAAGTACCCATCACGCTATTACCAGATTATGCGCTCAGTTATCTTGATAAGTGTGCAAAAGTAGAAGAGGGTGCTAGCTATTGGCCAAAACGCGCCGATTTTTCAGACTGGCTACGACCAGGGTTTCACGTAGGATCGGTATACGATACTTGCTCACAGCATGCCATTTGGCAGTATGTACTGCGTGATCAAGATGCATTCAAAGCCTTGTCTGCTGCATTGACTGGCTTAGCAAAGCCACTATACGCGCCAATGTTTACGGCATTAGAAGGCTTGGCCAATTAGGGCGTGTTGAACATTCAAATGTGGTGCTGGCAGTGACTATTTTTTAGACAATATGCAGTGAAATTTTATATTGGCAAAAAAGCGTACTGCCCTGAAAGGCTGAAGCTAAAATCACCCCAGTTGTTGTTGCAAGCCTAGCTAAGGTCTCGACATTATCATCGGCTTGCGCCTAGTTTGGTGCAATTTTAGCGATCATCAGCCCTAATATTTGAATATCAAACACGCCCTAGTCAGTAGTTAGCTAATAGCCAGTTAGCAAAACAGTTAGCTTGCCAGTCAGATACTTTTTGCTTCGCCCAATAAATCATTTAGATAAGTGTACGCCCCTATGACCGACCTGTTTAATACAACCGATATTGATGCCGTTAACACTGATGCCGCCAATATTGCTACCAACACTGCCAAAAATTCAGATGTGAGCACGGCTGTGCCCGAGCACAAGGCAGATGCGGTAATCATACCAGCGGTTGATGTTGATTTGACGGGACGGCATTTGATTGAGGCGTCAGCTGGTACGGGTAAAACGTGGACGCTCACGGGTATTGTGCTGCGGTTGCTGATTGAAGCAAGACGCGCGCCCGAGCAAATCATTGCCACAACCTTTACCCGCGCCGCCGCCGCCGAGATGCGGCAGCGTATTCATGACCGTTTGGTGGCGTTTTATCAATTGCTGCAATGGGTTAATAGCCTAAGCGCTGATATCAATAATAAAGAGGCCTTATATCCTACTATATTACAGGTCACGCCTGACACCAATAAAGCCGACAAACCCAAACAATCTAACAGTGCTACTATTAATGCTGCCAGTGCTGATGCAGCGCTACACACAACGACTAAAACAGACGCGAAAGCAGGGGCTCAAATAGATGTAGACGCAGATGAGCACGCGCTTAATCAGGACTTGGCTTATGAGTACGAACAAGCAAAACAGATAGCGGCAGAAAAACGCAAGCAGGCAAAAACAGCGCGTGAAGCATGGTTGATAGCGCAGGCCAAATATGTGCGTTTAGATGACATTATGCAAGACCCGGTTAACCTGCATGTGGTTGGCTATTTGCTCGATCACGTATACAGCTATCCTATGATGGATGCTATTCGGCGCACCGCTTTGGTATTAACCACGCTCGACAAACTGTTTGTGAACACACTCGACAGCTTGGCGCAAAAGTGGCTGACAGAATACAGTAGCGAGACGGGGCATCAGCAAGGCATGGGTATTATTGAAGACAGCAGTATTGAGCAGGTGACCAATAGTATTGTGCATGATGAACTGCGCCAGTTTCAAAGCCGTTTGTATCATGAGCAGCCCAAGTTGTATGCGTTGCTAGATCAGCAAGGCAAGCTGACTGACGTTGATGATCATAAAAAATATGTGACGCGCTCGCTTAACTTTATCTCTGCGCCAATTGATGAGGTAGATGTTATTGAATTTAATATCCAAGATTACGAAGAATTCTTAAGTCAATTCTGCGCTTGTGATTTCAATGATATCCAGGCTTACCTTGATAAGGACTTTAGAAAAAAAGAAGGGTTTAATAATCGTAAAAGTGTCGCTAAAAACTTGGGTTTTTATCAAGATTTCAAAGATCTTATTCAGAGTAAACAGCTATCTTTTTCTCAAAGTCTGTCTAAACCACAGTTAAATTTTTTGAAACAACTTCAAGCAACTTATGATGACTCAGAAGATTCTGGGTTTTTAGAAGACAAAGAACAAGGGCGGTTACGATTTATCAATACTGAATCTGTTCAAATGATGCTTAAGTTATATAGTTGTATCCAACAATTCGATGATTATGTCATCACCATTTTAGCCAACCTAAACCGCCATATTGTGCTTGCAGTACGCAATAGGCTGCCGGTCATTTTAGAAGAGCGCGGCGAAACCACCTTTAGCTTACAAATGGTGCGCTTAAACCAAGCATTAACAGGCAAGCAAGGGCCCACGCTGGCACGTTATATCCGTCACCATTATCCGGTGGCTTTGATTGACGAGTCGCAAGATATCAATGGCGAGCAGGCCATGATGATTGAAAGTATTTACCTGCCAACGCATAAGCCTAAAGCATCAGGTAGCAAAAAAGCCGCGGCCAAAAAATCCAATCATGAGTTTTTACTACTGGTGGGTGACCCAAAGCAAGCCATTTATGGGTTTCGCGGCGGCGATGTATCTAACTATAACTATATGAAAGCCCAGTTTGATCAAAGCAACCTTTGGACGCTAGATATCAACCGCCGTTCAAACGCTGGGGTGATTAACGCGCTCAATTGTTGGTTTGGAATGCCAACGGCCGCAACGGCCAATAACCATCTGTCGCAACTTGGCACGGGTATTTATTACCAATATATCAAAGCGGCCAAGCCAGACAACCAGCTGTCTTGGTATCATACGCCAAACTTGCTCAGTAGCCCCTTAGTGACCGACGTGCTTTCTGCCCAGCCGGTGAGCGTATTGCATTTGCCATACGATAAAGACAAAACGCTTGAGTATGATGAATTTGAGGTCACAGCACGTCATATTGCGACTGTACTCAATACTGGACAAACCTTAAAAGGCAAACCGATTCAGCCTAGCGATATTGGTGTGCTGGCACGTACCAAAAAAGACTTAAAACAGGTTGAAGATGAGTTAGTGAAGCTCAACGTACCAACTTTGACCACCAGTGATGTCAGTATTTTTGAAACCATCATGGCAGAAGACGTGGCCGCGCTGTTGAGTGCCATGTTGTACCCGTATCGTCACGACATGATTAATCGGGTGCTGACCAGTCATTTGTATGGCCTAAGCATTAAAGACATTAAAGCCATGATGCGCGCCCATGAATCGGGCGTGGCACAAACTAATGACCAAAGCGGCGCGAATAGCAAGGTGGCTAATACCAAGGCAGTAAAAACCAAAGCGGCTCATAGCCAAAAAAGCTATCAAGATTTTATTACCTATCTCAAAGAAGCCGCGCAGCGCTGGCAGCACTTTGGCATTTTATCAGCATTACATTATTTATTAGATAAAAGCCCTGTGCAGCCACAAGGCGTCTGGCAAGCGTTAGCGGCTCACCCAAAAGGCGACCGTCATATTATGGATTTACGCCACATTATGGATGTGTTGGCGCAATACGGCATGGACATGGGCGAGCACGAGCTGTTGGCGTGGTTTAGGCAGCATATAGACGCCGCACCCAACAGTGATTGGGCCAAACAATACCCGCTACCCACCGAGTCTGGCGTACAGCTGATGACCATTCACAAATCAAAAGGGCTTGAGTTTCCGATTGTGTATGTACTAGGTATGGGCGATGCCAGCAGAAAATCGGGCAATAATGAGAAGTATGGCTTGTACCTATATAATGCCCAACAGTCTCCCTCGGCATTGATTAATCAATCCACCACGCCACAAGACCCAAACGATGAGCTAGTAGCAAATAAATGGCCAAACGATGAGCTAACAGACAGTCAAGACAGTGGCAATCAACGCCGTTTTTCACCTGTGCAAGGCTCTGCTACCCAAGAGGACTACTACACCAATATCGAGACAACAGAAGGTTTTGATGAGCTGCGCCGCCTTGGTTATGTGGCCTTTACGCGTGCCAGTGAACAGCTTTATGTGGTGTTGCGTGACCCCAACAATGCAAAAGATATAAAACGAAAACCAGCATTTTATTGGTTTGGCTCCGAGGAGGCCAAGTTTGAATTGCCCGATAGACTCAAAGGCACTATTAGCATGATACGTGCGCATAATGTAGATGCGTTTTATCATAAAAACACCAACCATGATGCGAGTGCGGTTGGCTTAACAGGCAATACTAATACCGCGCATACCACTGCTGCCTTAATTGCCAATCAACCCACAACCGAGATGATTGAGTACGCTGCGTTTTCGGAAATTATGAAAACCAATTATTTTTATGGTTGGGCCAAAACCAGTTTTACCGCTTTAGCCCGTCAGCTTGACGACTCTATGCAAGCCATGGCTGTGATAGATGAGCGTATTGATGACGCTATCGATATTGATATAACAGACCCCTCAGCGTTACCAACCTTATCAGCCAGTGAGCTGAACATTAAGCCTACAGAGGATATTCGTTTTACCTTTGTAAAAGGGGCCAATGCCGGTACGTTTTTGCACGAGATATTTGAAAAAATTGATTTTAATCAAAAATCACAGTGGTCTCAGGTGATTGATAGGGCCATCAGCAGCTATCAGTTGCCACTGGCTTATAGTAGTTTTGATCAGCAAAGCCGCATATTACAAGCCAAAAATAAGGCAGGTGGCCGCCCTATAAACACAGATTCTATTGATGCAAGTAAGCACGAGGCGTTAATTGGCTGGATTGAAGAGGTGTTACATGCGCCGCTATTGGCATCAAATCAGGCATTGTATGCTATTGATAGCGCGCAGCGGTTTGCTGAGCTAGAGTTTAATATGGGGTTGTCAGAAACCTTTAGAGCGCAAGACATCAACCAGCTTTTTGAGCAGTACTTGCCTGATGATAAAGACAAACACGTTAGCCTAATAGCGCAAAATAAAAACCATTTGTATCGCTATTTGCGCGGCGAGATTGATTTGGTGTATGAGCATGCGGGCAAGTATTACGTGGTCGATTATAAAAGTAATTTCTTAGGAAATAGCCTAAGCGATTATAGTGAAAATACCCTCAAGCAAGCAATGTCAAAAGCAGGCTATTGGCTACAAGCCGCGATTTATCAAGTGGCACTGCATCGGTTTCTTGCCATGAGAATAAGCGACTATATAGGTAATGAGCATAAGTACCTTGGGGCAGTAGAATACGTGTTTTTAAGAGGCGTATATGACTCAAACGCGAGCACAGCTAGCGTACGTGATGATACAGATACTATCGACGTTAATACTATCAACATTAACACTACTACCGATGCGGCCAACGCTGAGCGCCGCGTGATAGGTGAGGGCAGCTGCAACCGTTACGGCTTAGTAACGTGGGACATTCCAATAGATTTTATTAAAGGGTTAGACGCGCTGTTTGGCTTACCAGATCAGTCAGTTTGATAGTATGGGTTGCTAAATAAGCCGTATTAATCCATTAACACAGAGAAAAACGCACATGAGTAATAATAACCATAAAAATAAGGCCGCCATCGGTTTACAAGAAAGCTGGGCCAGTAACATCAGTGATTATATATTGCTGCGCCGTCAGCAAACACATGCGGCATATAGCACGGCCAACCTTGAGGGCAATACTGTTATTAATACTGCTCTCAATACGGATGGCAACGCAAAGCCAGTAGACTCAACCAACGACAGCGCCTTATTTGCTGCTTTGTTTGTCATGCTGGCCACGCACTTAGAAGAAGGCCACACCGTATTAACAGTGAGCGCCGCTGAGCATGAACAACCGCGACAAGGGCAGGTGAGCGGTGAGTTGGTCACGTTATATGCGTGGCAGCAGCAACTGTTAGAGATGCTAGCAATGCCTGTTTTAGCGCTGATTGACACCCAAGCGGCAGCTTATCTAAATAGGCACGCAGTAAATGCGCAAGCCGCAACGACAGACGGGCAAATAGTGGCAACGTTGACAGAAGAACCCTCATTATTTGATTTGCTAGACACTTTGTTTGCCAAACGCGCCCAGTTATGGACGCAGCTAGCACTCACCAATCACGAAAAAGAGATACTGGCCAAGCGCTTTGACATGATAGCCGCGCTTTATCAACGTTTAAAAAATACAGATTTGGCCACTTTTATAGGCTTAGTTGAAGCGCATTCGCTGTTTGCCGCCGCTAATACAGAGGTATGTGCTAACAATATAAGCGATACAAATGATAATAATCAAAATAGCCTAAGCAAAAATAATCAACCCATTATTTATCAAGTAATTCATGACCAACATCACGCCACGAAATCATTAACCTTTTGGCTACACCGCGCATGGCAAGCAGAATTTAACTTAGCAAAACACATCAATACTATTTTGAACCAGCCAATAACCCCATTGGCAATCGCCATGCCCGATAACCTGAATCCGCAGCAGGTAACAGCCATTAATGTGGCCAACAACCATGCCTTTAGTATTATTACTGGTGGCCCAGGTACAGGTAAAACCTATACAGTGGCGCAGTTGGTCATTGCCTTGCAACAAGCGGCAGACAGCGGGGCAGATGAGCATGAGCCGATTAAGTTCAGTACAGACAGCGCAAGCTTGGCGCTCGCTGCCCCAACCGGTAAGGCCGCTCAGCGTATGCAGGAGTCTTTACAGGCGGCGCTTGATGCGGCAAATGTAGCGTTACACCTGCAAGAGGCAAAAACCATTCATCGCCTGTTAGGTATTGGGCGCACGGGTAGCCCTCGTTACTATGCCAACAACCCGCTTGGCGAAGACATTGTGATTGTTGATGAGGCGTCTATGTTAGGGGTAGAGCTGGCAAATTACCTTGTAAGTGCGGTAAAACCAGGCGCTAGGTTGATACTATTAGGCGATGCAAACCAGTTGGCAGCAGTAGATGCAGGCGCAGTATTGGCTGACCTATGCCGTATTCCGTTATTGCAGCCCATTCATGCACAGCTGACCGAAAGCCGCCGTTTTAGTGCCGACTCTGGCATTGGTAAGCTTGCCTATCAAATCAACCAGCCAGAGGCAGACACTAAAGCCATTTGGCAGTTATTAAAAAATGACGATGCGCTGAGGTTTCAATACGTTAATACCCCGCAAGCATTATCAGATAACACAATAAAAAATAGCCTAAGCAATGAAAAGATTATTAAAGAAATCGCTCTAAATTACCAAAGATACCTCAATCAAACCAAACAACTTCTAGACAATCCGATAGAAAAATCTGTGCCAGAAATGGTTAAAAAAACAATCACATCACTAATGGACACTTTTAACCAGTTTAGGGTTTTAAGTGCTGGCCATAACGGAGAGTGGGGTGATCACTATATTAATAATTACCTGACGCAGTGGCATTTGGCCGAGTTAAAACTACCTTTGGGGCAAAATACATGGTTCCATGGGCGGCCAGTGATGGTGCTACAAAACAATTATGAGCTTGGCCTGTTTAATGGCGATATTGGTTTTTGCTTACAAACCCAAGATAACATGAGCAAGCTAGAGGTATTTTTTGAAAATAAAACGCAGGGTATTGCAGTTAATTTGCTAAATGAAGAAGTGGTTGCGACTGCATATGCAATGACGATTCATAAGTCGCAAGGGTCGGAGTTTGATCATGTGGCCATCACGTTTGACAATAGCCATACAAGGTTATTAAGTAAGGAGCTAATTTATACGGCAGTCACACGTGCTAAAAAACAGGTGACGATATATAGCACTAAGCATGCGTTAGAAAAAGCGGTACAAACACCCACTGAACGCCATACTGGCTTGGCATTACAGTTTTAGCGGTTATTTCAGTTTCAATCACCGTGAGCCATGCCTATATTTTGAGTAATCGTTGTTTTTTGAACAATAAACAGTTAAAAAAGGCGCTTTATTGGCCCCTTGAAACCATAAAAAAAGCACCCAAACTGGGTGCTTTTTTAGTGACGCTACCATAGGTTATTAAAAAATAAGCTGTGTTAGCAAGCCAACCTTAAACTTTGTCTTCTTTAATAGCATAAATGCCTGGTAAGTGGCGCAAGTAACCATGAAAATCCATACCGCAGCCATACACATAGCGGTCTGCAACATTGATACCGACAAAATCTACATCGAACCCTTCAACTTTGCGATCATGTTCTTTGTTAAGTAGAACACAGCATTCAAGAGATAATGGCTTTTCTTTGCCTAATTCTTCAACGACTGTTTTTAGGGTAATGCCTTCATCAAAAATATCATCAATCAGTAATACGTGCTCACCCTCAATGCTTACATCAGGCTTAAACTTCCAATCAAGATCATTGGTGCCTTCGTTATCACGGTAGCGTGTCGCATGAATATAATGCATGCGATGATAAAATGTTAAATGAGTCAATAACTGACCAGCAGGAATAAGTCCGCCGTTCATCACGACCATCACAATAGGGTTTAGACCAGCATAATGAAGATTAAGTTGTGCGGCAAGGCGTTCATAAGCAGCAGCGACTTCGATGCTACTGATAAGGCACTCTGAATTACGTAATGTTTTTTCGATTTCTTGATTGCTGATTTGGGTCATCGGATGCGCCTTCGGTAAAAAGTGCCGCTTATTTTAGCAAATTTTAAAAAATTTTCCCAATAGCATGTGACTGTTGAGACAAAATTAATGAGATTTTAGTGCTTATTCCGGCTTTTCTACGATGAAAGGGCGGTAGTAGTTCGCTAAACGATTTAATGAGCTGTCAGGAAGATCTGGTAATAGCTTATGAAGTGCGATTCTCATACCTTTGTCAATCGCTGCCTTGGCAACTGGTACTGATTTGCGTTTAATGATACCTAGTTTCAAGGTTTCAGCGTAGTTGCTGATAAAGTGCGTCAGGGTTTGGTCATTCATTGTTTCAAGTGCTGCTCGAAACAAAGCCATATCTACATGCTCAGGGGTGATAGCAGAAAAACCTTTAGTGATGATTTCGGCATCTGTTTCAGACAGTTTAAAGCCTACCCGCATCACGCCTTCATTATCAATAAATGTGGCTCGCTCTCTCAAAAAATGAAAACTAGGAAGCACTTCTTCGTTATTTTCTTTACCAAGCAACACATTAAGTAGCGTATCTGCTGTTTTTTCAACAGTAGTAACTATTTTTTGCATAGAAGCTTTGCGTTCAGGATTTGGCGTAATCTCAACCAATCCGACCAACAAACTATCAATCAAATCTCGTGCGGTCTGATGGGTAAGTGCATCACGGTAAGGGTAATAATCGACTGTCTCATTTGATGCAATCACTTGTTCAGCCTCAGCAATGGCTGCTTTTAATTTATCTGAAGGTATGAATCCAAAATAATGCGCCATTATGCTTCCTTTGTTTGTGTTGTCGATTCCTGATCGACGGTATCGCTCTCATTAAACACATCATTCTATTTAAGAATAACTATCTTTGAAAAAATCTAGAACAGACCCTAATCCAAGGTTTACTAGGCTGTATATGAATGCGTAACTTTCTCTAATTGTAAAATATAGGTTTTGTGGCTAGCAATCACATTGAAATATCGCTATTATCTGCGTGCTAATGGGTCGGCCGATTTACTCGCTGCACCCTGATCTATTATATTTTGTATCTTTTGATTTAAAAAGCTTGAACTCATAAGGTGATTTTCTACTTGTCTAAGGAGAGATAAGATGAATAGTGCTATTGTACTACTATTTGGCGTTGCCGCCATGCTCTGCGGTTACGTATTTTATTCAAAATTTATTGCCACAAAAATTTTAGCATTGGACAACAGTCGTCCTACGCCAGCTCATACTATGAAAGATGGTATAGATTATGTCCCCACCAATAAATATGTATTGTGGGGACATCATTTTACCTCAGTAGCAGGAGCTGCGCCAATTATCGGTCCTGCCATTGCTGTAATTTGGGGCTGGGTGCCTGCCATTATTTGGGTGGTTTTAGGCACTATTTTTATGGCTGGTGTACATGATATGTCAGCTATTTGGGCAAGTATGCGTAATAGAGGTCAGTCGATTGGCTCTATTGCAGGTACTGTCATGGGCACGCGTGTGCGCAGTTTGATGATGATTGTCATCTTTTTATTGTTATTAATGGTCAATGCTGTATTTGGCGTGGCTATCGCTAACATGATGATAAAAACGCCATCTTCGGTATTACCAGTTTGGGGCGCTTTAGTTGTTGCCTTTATCATCGGTCAGTGTATTTATCGCTACAAAATGAATTTGGTTTGGGTATCAATCGTCGGGGTAAGTGCTTTATATAGCCTTATCTATCTTGGTACTATATTTCCTATTGCGTTACCTGAGACTGTTTTTGGGTTGCCTGATAACGCCGTATGGATTCTTATCTTGTTTACCTATGCCGCAATAGCGTCATTGTTACCAGTATGGATGCTCCTGCAACCTCGCGACTATATTAATGGTTTGCAGTTATTTGTTGGTTTGATTCTATTGTACGCTGCTATTTTTATTGGTACTCCTGATATTGTTGCACCAGCCATCAATACAGCGTTGCCAGTAGGCACGCCTTCATTGATGCCGTTATTATTTGTCACGATTGCTTGTGGTGCTATTTCAGGCTTCCATGGTCTTGTAGCAACTGGTACGACCTCAAAACAAATCGACAAAGAAGAAGACGTACGATTTGTAGGGTACTTCGGTGCATTGGGTGAAGGTATGCTAGCACTTGGGGCAATCCTTGCAGCTACTGCAGGTTTTGCTACCCTTGGCGATTGGCAAGCGGTTTACCAAAAATTTGGGGATGGCTCTATTGGTGCCTTTATTGATGGCGGTGCTGCTATCTTGAATGCAGGTGTTGGTATCGACATGGTGTTGTCTCAAACCATGCTGACGGTAATGGCTGCATTGTTTGCGGGTACTACAATGGATACTGGTGTACGTTTGCAACGTTATATCTTCCAAGAGTTTGGAGAGATTTATAAATTACCTATATTGAGTAAAGGTATCGTCGCAACACTACTAGCAGTAGGAAGCTGTTTATTACTAGCATTTGGTGCCGGTGGTATCGATGGTGCTGGTGGCATGATTATTTGGCCACTATTTGGTACGACCAATCAGCTAATGGCTGCGTTAACCTTGATGATTGTCACTGTTATCTTGTTACGTAAAGGCAAACCTGTCTGGTATACATTAGGACCATTGTCATTCTTGTTAGTCATGACCGTATTGGCACTATTGATACAGCTTAAAACTTTTTTCACAGATGGAAATTGGCTGCTTATCATTATGGATATCATCATTTTGATAGCCACGATTTTGGTCACGTTTGAGAGCCTATCCGTATTGCGCAAAGAATGGTCGTTACACAAAGGTAAAAGCAAAATCGAAGATGATATCTAAGTACCAATTATTTAAGTGCTATCAGTTACTTAAAAGCTAGAGCCGTACACATATTGTAAAAAAATAAAAACGCTAGCAGCCCTTGCTGGCGTTTTTTGTTTCAAATAGGCATGATATATAACAAGACGCAAGACGTAGGAGATGAGAAGATTATGGACGATACCAATATGTCAGACAATGCCAAGCTAGATATTACACTAGACGAAACTATGCCAAACAGAACCTCGCCAAATGATATAGCAGATAGTAAACCATGGTGGAAAAGGTTTACCGCTGGGCTAAATGAGTTTTATCATGCGCCGTACCGTCAGACGATGGCACGCGCAGCACGTGATGAAGAAGATTTTTTTATGCTACTCATGTTTGCTGAAAGTTTAGGTATTGATAACCCTGCCAGCTTTTATACGCTAGAATTACAGCCACTATTCCTAGAAAACTTCCATGAATGGCATACTAGAATGGGTATGGATAGATGTCCCTTTGACCACGTTGGTTGCTGTTAATGACAACTATATTGATTAAAAGAGAGAGATAAGCATGGCATTAAATCCTTTACACGCATTAGTAGACCAATTGACAGATCAACCGATTATATTTATCGGTGGAAAAGGTGGCGTAGGAAAAACCACAACTGCCGCTGCACTTGCCAGCTACTATGCTAGCCAGCAGCAAAAAACCTTAATTGTCTCGACTGACCCAGCGCACAGCTTGGGCGATGTCTTGAATATTCGCCTAAGCAACGAAAAAACAGCAATATCGCCTTATTTAGATGCGATTGAGTTGAATCCAGATACTATCGTTGATACGCATTTTTCTCAAGTTGAACGTACTATCAAAGCTTATGCCAACCCAGACATGATGCCCAAAATTCGAGAGCATTTGCGACTGTCAAAGTCAGCACCCGGTGCACAAGAAGCTGCGATGCTTGAGTCTATGTGTCAGCATTTAGTTAGAGCAGCAGATGCTGGTTATGATCACATTATTTTTGATACTGCACCAACAGGGCACACTCTACGGTTGCTGGTACTACCAGAGATGATGGGTGCGTGGACGGATGGGCTGCTTGCACAGCAGCGACGACAGTCTAAATTGCGCTCGGCGGCAAACCATTTGGACAATCACAATCAAAAAGGCAATCAAACAGACAGTCTCAAAGACGATGTAGCAAACCCATTTGCTGCAAAAAAATCCGACCGCTGGGAGCAAGCCGTATCTGTACTAGAAAAACGCAAACAGCTGTTTCGTCAGGCAGGAGTGTTGCTTCATGACCGTGGGCAAACAGCCATTGTCTTAGTTATGACCGCCGATGTATTACCATTGGCTGAGACCAGACGCGCTATCGAACAGTTAGAAGAGAGTAAACTCACGCCAGCAGCAATAGTCATCAATCAGCTGATAACGCCTACTCAGTCTGATAACTTTTGGCAGCAGCGTGCGGATCGGCAGCAAAAAATTATGCAAGATATAGAGCAAAACTTTACCAAATATCCGCTATATCCAATTTATTTGCAGCAGACAGATGTACGTGGTACTGATGCACTCAGTAAACTGCTAAAGCCAGTCGTATAGACAGCTAATCTCAATTATACGACTGTAATTTGGCTGAAAGTGACCATGCCATGTCTGCTCGTAATAGCTGCGCTTGCTCAGACTTGCCACTACTAAGTGACGACCATTGCGGCTTACCACGGGCTTTTTTTAACTCACTTGGTAGTTTATTGGTTGGCCATGGCGTCACTAGATTGTTATCGTCTTCATTGTCGTCCTGTTTGCTATTATTTTTTGATCCGTTATATATCAATTGGGTCGCATCTGTCGCTGCATGGCCACGATGGCGCAACGCGGTGAGTAAATCAATCGCTCGAGTAGCCAGTAGTGTCAACGTAGCAGGATCGATATATAAGCGCTTTACCCCTGTAATCCTATCAGCAATACTACTGGTGTTAGACAATAACCCTCCTGCAATACCACCAATTGCTGTACCCAAGCCTAGCGTCATACCCAATGCGGCTGCATCAACACCCAAGCCTAACAGTGCACCAGCGGCCGCGCCAGAAGTCGTACGAATACCATAGCTTTTGAGAAGTTCAGGGTCAAATGGGTCTTGTTGATACGCCTGCAATTCAAGTGGCGTTGCAGCGACAGCATTGTCGTAGAACTTATATAAGTTAAGCAAGTTGTGCTGCATGGCACGCTCGCTTTGACGGACAGCCTCCTGCATTTGCTCTAACACTGGCATAGGATCATCGCTGTCATTAATCTCACGCACAAAAGCGGCGACATTGATCAAAAAGTCAGCAATGATAATATTTGCTTCATCACTCAATTGTGCCCAATTCTCCGTCCGACGCTGGATCAGCTGCTCAAGCATCTCAGAGTGGGTAAGCATGGTGGCTAGGTTTTGCCATAAGCGCATTTCATCTTCGAACTCAAAAGCCACTGAATCAAAACGCGTGGATATATGCAAGTTTCTTCTTGCCAGCATCGTCTGCCATTCATCGATATTGGCATTCTGACTGTCCGTGAAATTAAAGACAGGCATGACAGGAATAGCTGCCCAAGACAAGATAGCCAGTTCATCTTTATATTTGCCCAGCACTGGCTCGCGCGCATCGACGACATAGATAGCCATATCACTTGCTAGCAGTTGCCGAATCACTTTGGCTTCTTGGCTATAGTCATAATATGATAAGTCACTACTGTCTACACCTTGAGCGATATCCGATGCCAAAAACTGCTGCAAACGCTCAATACCATCACGGCGACTGGCGGTATTATCTTCTAACCAATCCATTAACCCTGATGCATCTTCTAGACCAGGCGTGTCGTATAGTGCGACTAGCACTTCGCCAGTTTGACTGTCTGTTAGTTGTGCTTGCTCGACATGTCGTGTAGTAGCAGCCTCGTTTTTGACGTCACCAAAATAGACATCACGTAATAGGGTACGCAAAATAGACGTCTTGCCTGTATTAGTATGACCGACAACGGCTAACTTGAGTGGCTCACCACTAGCGATGGTTTTTTTAGCGGCTTGCTGTTCCATT
>NZ_JBQSVL010000055.1:0-21443 GCF_052376215.1 Psychrobacter sp. AOP7-B1-24 | reverse complement strand
TAATTGATACTGGTAATCTTATGTTATTACGCTTATCTGTTTTATGCACGCTCTCTATGAGTGCAATTTCATTTTCTCATGCAGTCGATAAGGTATTGCCAAAGTCGCTGATTATTGATTTAGTAGAGCGTCATTGTTCTTTTCCAAAACCAAATCCTCATGTATCGGCTGATCTTGAATATGATTGTGCAGATAATTATGACGATGCTGATAGCACTGAGCAAAGCATGAATTATAGTCTGAGGTTATTGCCTTTGATAGTGAAGGACTTCAATCATGATGGAGTTGAAGATTTAGCATTAGAAATCGAATCTTTAGGTCCGTTAGGCGGTAGTGTGACAACTAATAGTGCTGTGCATTATTTGCTATTAGATAAGAACAACCACATTATTAACGAGCATGAAGTGCTGTTGTATGCGCCGTTTAGTGAACATATCGTCGAGTATGAGGTAGAAGGTAATGATATACATTATAGCGCAGTACCTAACTATCGCTCCCATTCTGAGGCTTATGAAAATGGTGAGTTGATAGCACCGTCTATCACATTCGATATTGATTGGATGAGAGGTAATCCAGTAAGTACTTATTATCGGGACAACTGCCAATTATCAGCAAATATGGATAAGCATATATTTACCACATTGCGTGATGTAAAGCGTGTGAATACTATGGATATTCATGACTATACACAGATGATTGAAGAAGAGTTACAGGTAAATAATATGCAAGTGTCTGCCGAATTAAATGGCTGTGATACTCAAAGAGTGAGTTTTAGTATTAGGCCTAGTGCTGGAAATCGTCTGCCTGTTTTGGCGGATATCTTACAAACATTGGTTCCAGTGACTTATCAGCATCAGCAGCTGAGAGAATTAATGAAACTGGATAAGCAGTCTCAGATTGTGTTTGGTGAAGAAATGATCTTACCAAGCAACTGGTCAGGACAAGTGCATATAAGTCGTGGATTTGAAAATGCTAGTGTGATAATAAACCTTACTCAAAAAAAGCAATGATAGGGCTTAATGACTTTACTAAACAGCGTAAAAAACCAGCAAAGACAAATAGTCTAAGCTGGTTTTTTATGACATTTTCTTTTATAGCTATTTTTAGACGTTTTTACCGTGTTGCTTGGTTTGAATGTCTTTTGCTAGCTTGTAGCATTCATTGATATGGTCATTAGCGATTTTTTTGAAAATCATATAGCCCATGGTTGCCGCAACCATTTGACCACCGAGTGGGATGAATTTTGTCACTTGCTTGGCAGCGATACGACCACCGAAGCCTTGTACTGTCTTTTTCACGATACCACGTGTCGCCATTAGTCCTGCAAAGTCAACGGTACGATCTTTTAAAGCACCCCAATGAACGGCTCGTGATTCTAAATCAACCGCTGACTGACGATCTTCAATTAAGCCAAAGCGTTCACTAATGTCAGGTAATAGCTGGGTAAGCATGCCTGCATCTACGGCGACATCGAAGAATGGCACAGGAACAATGGCGACACCAGCAGAGTACTTAGCGCGTTTTTTGACCAGCTTTTGACATTCTTTTTTTGTTTTTTCAAGGTCTAAGCTAGGATCTATTGTATTTGGTAGTTTTTCAGCGGTTGGTGTGGTTTTCATAAAGGCTCCTTATAAGTTATTAAAATATGTCACTAAAACAAATCATTAAAATGAAACACTCTAAAATATCGAATTATAGTTTTAATAAATATCTCAGTTACTATCTATTCTATGGATTTATAAGAGGCATACAATCATTGCTTTGTAGCAAAATGCAGAAAAATACAGTCACTATACACCATTTTTGTAAACTGGCTGTTTTGTAAAGTGTCGATAAAGGCTGTTAAAGGCGATCAAAAGCTTGTTATGTATAACGGCTTCAATAGGATTAATAGTAATGTAAAATCCTAAAAAATGATAAACCGTTCCGCTAGAAATGAGCATTGTGACCTTTTGATAAAGCCAGTAGAATACACCCATGCTAAATTTAACCCCCCGTTATACCAGCACTCGCATCGACGAGTTGCCCACCGCGTTGCAGCCACTTGCTGCTCAATCATTAACGCTTGCCCGCTTATATGCTGGTCGAGGTATCACTGAGCCCGATGAGCTTGAGACTGGGCTATCCGGTCTACTGCCTGCAGAGATGCTACATGGCGTGACTGAGGCAGTACGACTGTTAGATATTGCCATTGATGATGGACAACGCATCCTGATCGTTGGCGACTTCGATTGTGATGGTGCGACCAGTACCGCACTGATGATGCGCGCACTCACAAAGATGGGCGCAGTCGTTGATTTTTTAGTGCCAGATAGGTTCAAGTACGGCTATGGACTGACGCCTGAGATTGTCGAGTTGGGTATTGAGACTTATCACCCCGACATGATAGTGACCGTGGACAATGGTATCTCTAGTCATGAGGGTGTGGCTCGAGCACAGGCGGACGGCATTGCTGTCATTATCACCGACCATCATCTGACGACCAAACAGACGCCACCTGCTGAGGCGGTGGTCAATCCCAACCAGCTCGGTTGTGATTTTGCTAGTAAGGCACTGGTCGGTGTCGGCGTGGCGTTCTATGTGCTTGGACGCTTGGCAAAGCTGCGCCGAGAGGCTGGCAAGTCCACCGTACAAGTCAGCCAATATTTAGATTTGGTGGCACTTGGGACGATTGCCGATGTTGGCGTGCTCGATAAAAACAATCGCATCTTAGTGCATCATGGATTAAACGCTATTCGCCAAGGACGATGCTGCCTAGGTATCTTAGCGTTACTTGAGCAGGCAGGTCGTGACCCTAAGCAGTTGCATGCACAGGACTTTGGCTTTGTGTTAGGTCCACGCATCAATGCTGCTGGGCGCATGGACAATATGCGCATCGGTATTGAGTGCTTATTAACGGAAGATTGGAGTACCGCACAGCGACTGGCTCAAGAGCTTGAAGTGTTGAATCGTACCCGTCGTCAGGTAGAAGGTGAAATGCGCGCTCAAGCAGACAGCATTGTACAAGACTTAGCGGCTGATGCTGAGATGGGCAGCGACACTGATTTAGACGAAAGTAGTGATATCATTACTCAGATCAAGCCTAAGAAACCGGCCGTTAACGAGGGTAATTCTAATACTACTGAGCCTAGTATGGTCAAAAAGAGAAGCATCGTGTTGTACCAAGACGATTGGCATCAAGGTGTGATCGGTATCGTCGCTGGACGCTTAAAAGAAAGCCACTATTTGCCAAGTATCGTTTTTGCACCAGCAGATGTCGAGCGGATAGGCGACGACGATGCCATTAAAGGCTCTGCAAGATCTATCGCAGGCGTGCATGTTCGTGATGCGATTGAACAAGTCGCTGAACGATATCCAGAGTTAATCAGTCATTTTGGTGGTCACGCGATGGCAGCAGGATTGACCATCAAGCGCCGTAATTTTGATGAGTTTGTTACGGCATTTGATGAAGTCATGGCAGAGATGGATGATGAGGTGTTTGCTGAGCAGAAATTCACAGATGGCGCATTGCAGGCAAGTGACTTTAGTCTTTGGTTCGTTGAGCATCTGGCTGATGCGAGTGTGTGGGGTCATGGTTTTGCACCGCCGATATTTGATGGTGTATTCGAAGTACTCAGTTTTAAGGTTCTAAAGGACAAGCATCTTAAACTGTCATTGCGTTATCCAGATGTGCAGTATCCGATTGAAGCAATTTACTTTAACTTCGATAGCGATGTATGGGATTATCGTGCTGAACAAGTGCATTTGTTATTTCAGCTAGACATCAACGAGTGGAACGGTAAGCAAAGCCTACAGTTGATGGTGAAGGATCTGGCCCTAGTTGAAAAAACGCAAGCTAATCAGACTCTTGAGGGTGGTGCGACTTAATACTTTAATTCCAGTGTTGGGAACTGCCAATCGTAGCGAATGGCCAGCATCCGCAACGTAAAAATTGTACTCATAACGGCGATATCAGTTATCCATGCTATTACGCCCAGATATTGCAATACAAAATACAGAATACCGCCAGTTAATGCAGCGGTAATATAAATCTCTTGCTGTAGTACGAGTGGAATCTCATTGCAGATCATATCGCGGATGATACCACCGACAATAATCGTAATCACACCAAGTAATAGTGACACAGGAATATTCGCCCCCATACTTTCCGCAATTTTAATACCGATTAAGGTAAACGCTGCTAAGCCGATGGTATCTGAGAGTTTGAGAAACTTATCGACTCGTTTAGAGTTGGGATGAAAAAATATTTGCATGACCAATGAAGATATCGTAATAACCGTCAAATAGCTCATGTCTACCATCCAAAATAATGGATGACGATCCAAAATCACATCACGGACGGTACCACCACCGATAGCAGTGACAATTGATACTAGCAAGCAGCCAAACACGTCAAAGTTTTTATGCTTGGCCAATATCGTGCCTGAAATACTACAAGCCACAATACCAATCATATCAAACACAAATATCAATGAGTTTGGATCAAACGTGGTGATTAGGGCAGCAGGGTTCAATGCGATAGCCAACATGAGCAAATCTCACTAGTGAAGATGATAAATCATTTGATACGGGCTATAGTCATTCCTAAATAAAAGAAATACAGATACAACCACGCGATACAGGGATACATTTTTCTTGCGTGCTGTGCCTGCGCAGACAGAGACTGCGCAAAATGTAACCCGTATCGCTGTATTTATTTTATAGTGGATCGCCTATAACTTTATAATATTTTTTAGGTTAAGCGACTAGACGAATAGAAGGCAGGTGCCAATCAAACTTGAGCGCCAACATACGTACTGCAAAAATGGTAAACAGCATGATAAATTCATTAATACCAGAGGAGATACCGAAGTATTGCAAAATCAAGTAAGTCACAGAGCCAGCAATACTGGCAGTGATATAAATCTCACGCTGTAGTACCAGTGGTATCTCATTACAGATAATATCACGGAGCATACCGCCAATCATGGCAGTCCACACACCCATCATAATAGCAATAATAGGCGACATATCTTGTGTCAACGCTATTTTAAAACCAATCACACTAAAGGCAGCCAGCCCAATGGCATCAAACAGTTTCAATGCTTTATCGATCTTATGATATAGATGAAAAAACATTTGTAGGATGAGCGATGTCACGGTGATGACGATCACATAATTGAGGTCAGTCATCCAAAACAGCGGATGACGGTCTAGAGCCATATCACGCAATGTACCACCGCCGATAGCGTTGACCATCGCCACTAAGATACAGCCAGAAATATCAAACCCTTTATGCTGAGCAAGCAACGTGCCTGCTATCGCGCACGCAATCACGCCCACCATATCTAATAAATACAACAAAATATCAGGAAAAATTAAATCATTAGCCATAGTTATAATATCAAGTAGTGACCATCAACATAGATAGTCAAAGTATTTTTAAATCGCTACAGTGCTGCTGGGATAAATTTTTCGCAGCCTCTGTGAATATAGCCATCAAGTAAAATTTGTACCAGTAGCACCATAATACAATCGTATCGGTTTTATGTTTCTTTGACTATAGTCAAAGAAATATTAAAATGCCTTGATTATAGATGGTTGGGTTTGAATTTTTAACAGCCCTTAGTGTATTAGCCGTCTTTTGCAAACAGAATCAATCCAACGATAATGAGAGCAATACCTATTAATCCCATCATTGATGGCAGGCTGCTGTTGAGCAATAACATACCGCCAATCAAGGCAAATATGACCTCGCTGGCTTGAGTGGCATCGACACCAGCGACTTCGCTGGAGGTTTCTGCTTTTTCGCGGGCATATAAGAAAATACTGGTGGCTGCCACGCCAGCCAATAACGCGACCAGTAGTGTATTAAATACTTGTTTAGTGTCTGGCAACTCAGGATGAACGACAATACCCAATACCAACCAAAAGGGCACACTACCCAAAGTCATTAGCCATACTTTGTTAAAGGCATCTTGTAGTAGAGTGGTTTGGATAGCGGGAATTTTAGCAATCAAGTTTTGCAATAGAGAAGGGGGCGGTTCGGCTAAGACAGTGTCTGTCGTATGAGCAATACTAATTGAGTCTGCCGGATAGTGGGTATCAATAGCAGATAAAGGTGGTAGCTCAGTTTCCACTATCTGGTCAGTTGCTTGAGAGGTCGGTGCTGGCGATTCAGTGTTTTTCTGTTTGGCATTATAAGAAACCTGCCAAACCAACTGGTTACCAATAGGGTAGCTAAAGGCTGCTACTAGCGCAGGCAAAGCACCATAAAGCAGCATGTCTGTCATAGGTACGGTATCAGCACCTAAGACAGAGGCGGCATGTATTCCTTCACTGATATTCACCAGCACCACACCGAAAAACACCAATAACGCATAGGCGATGAATTTCTTATCAAAACGCTGACCAAAGACGAGCAAGACCAGCAGACTTGCGACGACCGTAAACATAAAGGTTGCTGCGACGACCCAGCCTGCAGCATGATCGGCCGCGTAGCATATGCCTGTATAAAAAATACCAAAGCCAATGCTACCCGTTATGCACCAAAATCCCCAATGTTGACGAAAGATAGTCGCTAGCTCTCTAATACGTCCAAAGCCATGCTGCATGACGATAATAGCGGTAAGCATCAGCCACATAAATACATAGCGAAGGCTGGCTGACCAGAACCAATGTCCACCAGCAGCACTCATGAGTTCGTTTAGGATAAATGTCGAGCTAAAAAAAGCGCCTGACAATAGACCTAATAAAATGAGTTTGACCATACCTCTATCCCTATTTATAGTTGGCTATAGTCAGTCCTAAATAAAACAGATACAAATGTAACCATGCGATACAGGCATACATTTTCCTTGCTTGCTGTGCCTGCGCAGACAGAGGCGACGCAAAATGTACCCAGTATCGCTGTATTTATTTTATAGTGGATCGACTATAGTTGTTTATATGTTCAGACGTTAAAGTTTTTATTTGCCTTTGGCATCTGCCCAAATAATTTTGTGCAGTTGTAATTGGAAACGTACCGGTAAAGCGTCTGCCAACATCCACTCTGCAAGCTCACGTGCTAGTACTGGTATATCAGGAGCAGTCTCTGCGTGCATATCCTCTGCAACATTGAACATAGGAGAAAACCAGACGGTACCGACCAATTCATTGAGCTTATGTTCAAACAGTTTGGCTTTTGCCCAGTCATAATCAGCGCGGTTCATAATGACAAATTTAATTTGATCATGTTGAGTAAGATAATCGAGATTTGACCATAAGTTTTTATCATCTTCGCCTGAACTTGGTGTTTTGAGATCCATTACCTTACTGACGGCTGTTGGTACCTGTTCTACTGTGAGCGCGCCTGCTGTTTCAAGTGATATCTCATAGCCATCGCTCAGCAGTCGCTTCATGAGCTCAATCGCATTTGGCTGCGCTAATGGCTCTCCACCAGTCAAACAGATACGCTTACATGGATAGCCTTTGATGGTTTCTATGATGGTATCTAGTGACTGGCGCTCACCACCAGTAAAAGCATACTCGGTATCACAATAGACGCAGCGCAGTGGGCAGCCAGTCAGTCGCACAAATATCGTTGGCAAGCCTGAGGTGATGGCTTCCCCTTGTAAGGAGTAAAAAATTTCTGTCAAACGAAGACCTGCTTCAGGATCGGTGACAGGTATAGTGGCAGTACGTAGCGATGGCTTGGTCATAACAATGTCAATATCAGATAAAAGAGTGGAGTGGTCAGAATAGGTTTGCAACACATGAGAAAAGGTCGTAAAAAAGGATTATAACGCAGACAGCAACACTACGCTGCAAAAAGATGAGCTAAAAAAAAGACGCTAAAGTAACGCTTTAGCATCTTTTTTCGATCAATATTTTTAATCAATAATTATACGTGCGGTCAGACCGTTTTAGGCTAAACGCAATAACTCATTTACTGATGTTTTTGCACGAGTTTGTGCATCAACTTTTTTCACGATGATGGCAGCATATAAGCTGTGTGTACCATCTTCTGACGGCAAGCTGCCTGGTACAACAACTGAGCCTGCTGGTACACGGCCACGATGGATCTCACCAGTTTCGCGATCATAGATGCGAGTTGATTGACTGATGTAGACACCCATAGAGATGACCGCACCTTCTTCTACGATGACGCCTTCAACGATTTCAGAGCGTGCACCGATGAAGCAGTTGTCTTCGATGATCGTTGGGTTGGCTTGTAATGGCTCTAACACACCGCCAATACCAACACCGCCTGATAGATGGACGTTTTTACCGATTTGCGCACATGAGCCAACGGTCGCCCATGTATCTACCATGGCGCCTTGATCAACATAAGCACCGATATTGACATACGATGGCATTAATACTGCACCAGCTGCGATAAAGGAGCCTTTACGAGCGACTGCTGGTGGTACGACACGTACGCCAGCTTCTTTAAACTGCGTTTCTGTCCAGTCAGCAAACTTAGTCGGCACTTTGTCATAGAATTGCACATGCTCGCCAGCAGCTTGGACGTAGTTGTCGTTTAGGCGGAACGATAGTAATACCGCTTTTTTTGCCCATTGATTAACAACCCATTCACCGTCTTTCTTTTCTGCAACACGTAGGCTACCGTCATCTAGCTGCGCAAGCACTTGCTCAACAGCATCGCGTACGTCTTGTGGCATAGTGCTTGGGCTGTATTCGTTACGCTTCTCAAAGGCTTGTTCGATGGTTTGTTGTAATGACATAAAAAATCCTAACGTTAGTTAAAGGTAATTAAAAAATAAATCGTGCTTATAATATAAATAATTGTTTCAGTTTGGACCAAACTTTTACTTGCCGTATTGTCGCTAATTTAACAACTTTTAGCAAACAAGTTAACAGCGAACATTTAAATAGATATTCATACTTAGCGTAACTGCTCTTAATTAACTGAGCTTATTTAATTGAGTTATTGCTCTTTATCCACTCTAAAATATCTTGATAAACGATTTGATGATCCTTTTCGTGCAATGGTTCATGGCGCATGTTTGGATAGAGTAGCGTGTCTATATGATTAAATTTTTGCTTATTTAAGCGAGCAACTATTTTACGGATACCTTTACCCATCTCACCGATAGGGTCGTCTTCTCCGCTGACAAATAGCATTGGGAAGTCTCTTGAGATTGTCATTGCCCATTGTTTATTTAAGCCTGTCTCCATCAGCGAGAATAACGTCATAAAGCCATTATTGGTAAAGTCAAAGCCTGTTAATGGATCAGCCTCATAAGCCTCAATAGCAGCAGGGTCCTGATTTAGCCACGCAAACTCTGATGACGAGACACGATTTTTAAGCTGGCTATTTAAAACTTTGTTCATGACATTGGCAAACATGGGGTTTTGTTTTCTTGGAGCTACTTTCGCCAGTATTCTATTAACAGGCAATAGTATTTTGGTCAATGGGTTGGCATCTGCTGTACCCATCAAGATAGCACCTGCAAAAGCGCGCGCGTGGTACTTGAGGACATTGCGTATAATGAATGACCCCATAGAGTGACCCATGACAAAATGAGGAACATCAGGGTGCCTTTCTTTTAAGATGTCTGACATGATAATGACGTCTTTCAATAATAACTGTACAGGATGTTCGTCAGCAAAAAAGCCAAAATCATCTGCCGTTTTGACGGTTTTCCCGTGCCCTAGATGGTCATAAGTTGCTACTGCGACGCCATTATCTGCCAAAAACTGAGCGAATTCTGCATACCGCCCGCTGTGTTCGGCCATACCATGCACGATCAGTAACGTGGCCTTTATTTTAGTGTTTTTATCGCTTGGTTCAAAAAAATCATGATACAAATAATGAATGTTATCAGAGGAGAGGATGTGTTCGTTGTTTGTATCGGTGCTGGTAATCATGAGACTTCCTTTAAATTGTTTTAATTATGCGTATCGATCTTTTGTTATTCGACTGTTTATTGGCACAGACATAAGCTTTTACAAGCTTATTATATAGGTATAGTTTACTCACTATAAAACTGATACATCATCAACAGTTGGCTAAGTGTCCCTATGTTAAGTGTCGCTATGCCGTGTGTAGGGATAGTTAATACAAACAATTTAGCGACAAAGCTTTAAGGGGTCAATGCTATTTGAGATATTTATGTTGATACCATCAGATAGTTATAGTTGCGTGTTAGCAGGTTTGGGCTTTGCTATATTGTCTTTAAAAAATATCTTTATAAAACTGTCTCTATAAATCCGCTGTGGTCAGTATTAGTGTGTTTAATACTACAAAGTTTCTAGTGTTAGAGCCTTAGATAACTAGCATCTTAACCTTTTGTAACTCATCTTGAAAAGGTAATGCTCATTTGGAATAAGCGTTAAAATCGAGGTTATTCATCATAAATATTTATTCACAATGAGGTATTATTTATTAGTTAAAACGCATAGCTACAGGTTGAGATAGTACTCACTAATCGTGCTAATGAGCTATCAGTTAGTCGATTAGAGATGGCTATGTAACGTGATACCCAACCATGAGTGTGGACTGTTTTGCCAGTGACGATTTGAGCAAATACATGCATCGTCACTTCATATACGCACTATTGTAATAAATAGAAAAACAACATTGATTTAAACGGAGTCAAATTTATGTCAGGATTCAATATTTCAACAAAAGCTGCGGTCTGGAAACCGGTTCTAGCCGTTGCTATCTCATTATCAAGCGTTGCTGCTTATGCTGATTTTAATCATCAAAGCTGGGATAGTTTGCTAGGTAAGAATGTCACTATGACTAATGGAGGTAAGGCCTCTGTTGTGAACTATGCTGGCATGAAAGCAGATAAGAGTAAGCTGACAAGCTATCTTAAAGCGGCAGGTAAGGTATCGAAATCAGAGTTTAATGGTTGGAATAAAAATGAGCAGTTGGCATTTTTAATCAACGTCTATAATGCGGGCACGGTAGATTTGGTGCTGACAAAACATCCAAATATTAAGTCTATTAAAGACATTGGTAGTGTCGTAAGCTCACCATGGAAGCAAGAGTTTATTCCACTATTGGGCAAAACACGTTCGCTCGATGATATTGAACACAATCTCATTCGTGGCTCAAAACGCTACAACGATCCGCGCATTCACTTTGCGGTTAACTGTGCCAGTATTGGTTGTCCAGCACTACAAGACGATGCTTTTACAGGTAAGCGTTTAGACAGTCAGCTAGAGCAAGCCACTTCCAAGTTTTTAGCAGATAGTAGCCGTAATCGTCTAAAGGGTAGTACGTTAGAAATATCGCCTATTTTTAAATGGTACAAAGAAGATTTTGCGACCAATTGGCGTGGAACAAAAAATCTGGAAGGATTTTTGGGTCGTTACAGCTCATCTTTAGGACTCAGCAAAGCCCAAACCACAAACCTAAAGCAAGGAAAAATAAAGATTGATTACACCACTTATAATTGGAATCTCAACAAAAAATAATCTCCGTGGCAGCACCTGACTCTTATTGTATAGTTGATCCACTATAAAATAAATACAGCGATACTGGGTGCGTTTTGCGTCGCCTCTGTCTGCGCAGGCACAGCAAGCAAGGAAAATGTATGCCAGTGTCGCATGGTTATATTTGTAACTGTTTTATTTAGGACTGACTATAGGAGTCGTTATCAAGGATGATACGTTTTAAATAGCGAAATAATTCATGTGATAAATTAAATATATTATTGGTGTTTTTTCAAATAGCTTTGGGTCTATAGCCCAGGAAACACGTGATATAAGATGCTTTAGTTTATTTGTGATAAAAATTGCTATATTATTACAAGTCTGTAACGCATTAATATGGTTATATTAATGCGTTTAAATGGATTAAACAGATTACTTCAAGGATGAATTCAATGCTCAATTTTCTAAAATCCCCATTACTGTTATCAGCTATGCTAAGTGCCACGCTAGGTCTGGCAGCATGCTCAGAGAGCAGTGATAGTGCGTCAGCAGATAGCGCTTCAACCGATGCAGCTGCGACGAGTGATACGCTTGATACCAAGTTCCTTACTATCGCCACTGGCGGGGCATCTGGGCCTTACAATATCATTGGCACCTCATTATCAGAAATCTATGTCAAAACTTTTGGGGTAAACTCAAAAACGCAAACCACTGGTGCATCTGTCGAAAATGTCAATCTATTAACCCAAGGCAAAGTTGATATGGTATTAGCACTCAGTGACGTGGTCACCGATGCAGTCGAAGGTAAAAACAACTTCGATAAACCTATCACCAATATTCAACAGATCGCTGTTTTATACCCTAATGTGGTGCAAATCGTTACTTCAAAAAAATCTGGCATAAAAACCATTGAGGATTTAAGAGGTAAGCGTATCGCTGTGGGCGATCAAGGCTCTGGAACTGAAGTCAATGCTCGAACCTTATTAGAAGGGTTTGGCATTACGTATGATGATGTCACGGTTGATTACCTAGGATTTGCAGAAGCCGCTGATGGTATGAAAGCGGGTAAAATTGAAGCGGCATTCTTTAGTAGCGGTCTACCAAACTCATCTTTGATGGAGCTAGAACAAGGTTTAGATCTACAGATTGTTAGTATCGACCAAGACAAGCTAAAAGAAATCATCGCAAGCAAGCCTTACTTCAAAACCTTTGAAATTCCTGCTGATACTTATGGCAACGAAGCGGCGATTCCAACTGCGGCAATCATGAATGCATTATTGGTTAGCTCTGATTTATCTGAAGCTGATGGTTATAAGTTAACCAAAACGTTATTTGAAAATCTGGATGGCTTGAAAACAGCTCACCAAGCAGCCAACGACATCAGCTTAGAAACAGCTAATGATGGTATGGTAGCTCCGATTCATCCTGGTGCCCAAAAGTATTATGATGAACAAGCTGCAGAATAAATCATTATGGCTATTAACTGGTGCCGCAGTCATTGCGGCACTGGTTTTTTTTACGTCATGGATGGGGTTTTTTCGTAAGCTTGTTGTCGAAATACGAGTTAAAGGAATAGACGGCGCTGACGATAAGGTTTGTTATTTCGTTGAACCTGACTTTGAATTGCGCTGGATTCATTCTGTAGAAAAACAATGGTGGGAAGAGCAGTATCAACGTATGGACGGCAGTAGCTCAGAAGATGCTGAGCTGTTACTGACTACCACTTATTTTGAAGCTTTTGGTGCGGGTACTCCTTCAACTGAACTGCTTGCTCCCATACAAAAACATGGCTATCTGGGTTATCAAATCAATGAAAAGCTGCCCAACCTCAATTGGGTGGTCTCTAGACTTACCAAAGGTGAGATTGATTATGGTAACCATCGTTTTTTGATTCACCAGTGGGTGCCAGATTATTCTGAAGTGGTGATTAAGCCTCAAGCATATGGCTTATTTGATAGATTTAAAAAGGACTTTTGTCATGAACTCTCAGATGACGGATCAGGGTAGCGTGCCTACCATGCCAGATACTCAAATTGATAACAATGCTGAGGCAGAGGCGAACAATAAAGCAGTATTAGAAAAATATGACCGAGAGTCAATCACGCGTCATATCACCCAAGGACCAGTAAAGTATTTGCTCGCTGGGATTTGTATACTCTATTCGCTATTTCATTTATATATAACCTTTAACCCGATGCCAGCGTTGTTACAGCGCTCTGTGCATGTGGGTGTTGGTTTTGCACTAATTTTCTTAATTTTCCCCGCCAGCAAAAAAAGCAGTCGCCAGCGAGTAGCTTGGTATGATTGGATTTGGTTTGCTCTGTCTTTCTCTGGTATGGGCTACCTCATCTATGAATATCAAGATATTGTGACATCGCGTGGCGGTATGGCCAACCAAGTCGATGTGATATTTTCCCTGATTACGGTAGTCTGTGTGTTAGAAGGCAGTCGCCGTATCACAGGTTGGATTTTGCCAATATTGGCAGGGATATTTTTGGCCTATCCGTTTGTCAGTCACATGGACTTTATGCCCGATAGGTTACTGACTCGCCCTTATGATATGGGCGATATCTTCGGTCAACTATTCCTAAAAACGGAAGGTCTATATTCTGTGGCGATTGGTGCATCGGTCACCTTTATCTTCCTATTCATTCTATTTGGTGCGTTCTTGGCGCGTTCAGGAATGGGGCAGCTGTTCAATGATTTGGCATTGGCTATCGCTGGTCACAAAAAGGGCGGGCCTGCAAAAGTAGCCGTCATCTCTAGTGGCTTTATGGGTAGTATCAATGGTTCGGCTTTATCAAACGTGGTCAGTACGGGTGCTTTTACCATCCCGCTAATGAAAAAGGTCGGTTATCACAAAGACTTCGCTGGCGCAGTTGAGGCAAGTGCCTCTGTTGGCGGGCAGATATTACCGCCAATTATGGGCGCGAGTGCGTTTATCATGGCTGAGACGACAGGCTTACCTTATAGCACGATTGCTTTAGCAGCATTATTACCCGCGATTCTGTATTATCTAGGCGTGATTGCTCAGGTGCATTTTCGCGCTGGACGCCGTGATCTAAAAGGCATTGCTAAAGAGAACTTGCCAGCGGTAAAAGAAGTACTAAAAGCACGCGGTCACATGTTATTACCCATTGTATTTTTGGTTTTCTTATTGATCAAAAATGTCCCTGTCGGTTATGCAGCGGCTTATACCATCGGCTTTACTGTTTTGATCAGCATGCTACGTGCTGAGACTCGTATGGGATTGTCTGATATCTTAGGCGCGCTAGAAGATGGTGCGCGTCAGTCGCTCGCGGTAATGGCAGCTTGTGCGGTCGTCGGTATTATCATTGGAGTCGTGAGTTTGACTAGCTTTGGTACAGTCATGACTTCATCTATCGTTACACTAGGCGCAGGGTCATTATTCTTTACGCTTATTTTAACGATGCTAGCTTCAATGGTGTTGGGTATGGGTCTACCATCTATTCCTGCCTATATCATTACGGCGACGATGGCGGCTCCAGCATTGGCAGGCTTTGATATTCCTATTTTATCAGCGCATATGTTTGTCTTCTATTTTGGTATCTTTGCCAATATTACGCCGCCTGTGTGTTTGGCAGCTTTTGCTGGTGCTGGTATATCCGGTGGCGATCCGATGAAGACGGGATTTTTGTCGCTCAAGCTGGCACTTGCTGGGTTTATCGTACCGTTCATGTTCATCTACAATCCGACGATGCTAATGATAGATCCAACAGATTTGGCAGTCACGGCAAAAGACTTCCCACTGCCGCCTGTTGTCGATATCATCACCGTAGTCGTGACTTCCATCACTGGTGTCATCGCCCTAAGCTCAGCGCTTGAAGGCTATTTCAGAGGCGGTATGAATACGGTGACTCGTGTCATCTTGACAATCGGTGCTTTACTACTGATTTATCCTGAAATGGTTACAGGTATTATTGGTGGAGTGATTGTTTTGGGTATTGCGGTATTTAATATTAAAACAGCCGGAAAGCCAACGCCGACTTTAACTGTGTAGGTTATTGGCTTTGAATTCTTTAACGATGTATTAAAGCCAAAAAAAGGGTGAATAACAAATTTGTTATTCACCCTTTTTATATGGTTGGCTATTGTTTTAGTAATTGCCTTGGCATCACTTCATTGCCAAATTAACCTCTAAGATTAGCAGCCAAGTTTGCCTTCAGCTTCCAAAGCTTTTTTGCTACGGATAGGTGCTGGGCAATCCTCGCCATAATACTGACGATCGGCAAAGTAGCTTGAGCGTACCATCGGACCTGCCCAAATGTTAAAGAAGCCAATTTTTTTGCCATAGTCCATATAGCGTTGGAACTCGTCTGGATGTACGTAACGGTCCACTGGCGCATGGTTTTTGCTAGGTTGTAAGTACTGACCAATCGTAATCATATCCACATCATGTGCTTTTAGATCGTCGAGTAGTGCATAAATCTCTTCTTCAGTTTCACCCAAACCAACCATAAAGCCGCACTTGGTTGCGATATCAGGGCGACGCTCTTTGTACAGCTTGAGCAAATCTAGTGAATGCTGATAGTCAGAACCTGGACGGAACGCTTTATACAAACGAGGCACGGTTTCGATGTTGTGGTTAAACACGTCTGGCGGCGTTTCTGTCAGTAGGTCTAACGCAATATCCATACGACCACGGAAATCTGGTACTAAGATTTCAATTAAGCAGTTTGGGCTAAGCGCTCTTGATTCATTTAGCACTTCTACAAAATGTCCAGCACCGCCATCTTTGAGATCATCACGATCGACAGAGGTAATTACTGCATATTTAAGCTGTAGACCTTCGATAGTCTCGGCAGTATGGCGCGGCTCATCGGCGTCTAATTTATTTGGACGACCATGACCCACATCACAGAATGGGCAGCGACGAGTACAGATATCACCCATGATCATAAAGGTTGCTGTACCATCAGCGAAGCACTGCGGCAGGTTAGGGCAAGCAGCTTCTTCACAGACTGTGTATAGCTTCTGCTCACGTAGAGTAGCTTTAATACGAGCCACTTCAGCAGGTGATGACATCTTGACCCGAATCCAATCTGGCTTTTTCTTCGCCTCGACGGTCGGGATTACTTTAATTGGGATACGTGCAACTTTATCGTAACCACGCAGTTTTTCGCCTTGAATGGCTTTTTTTGGTTTGGCTCTAGCAGCAGGTACATGTGTTTGTACGGCAGTTGTCATAATGAATTTGTCTCTTAACCCTTTATATTATAAGGGTTTATGGGATTGTCAGAATATTTTATGAGTGCAGATATTATAGCAGAAATTTGGTCGTCAACTTTTAAACAATATTGTTAAGATTACTACGACTTGTTTCTCTACCATAGTTTTAAATATCTATATCAATTTCCATCTCATTCAGTACATCTATGGCGGCACGAAATGCTTCTTGAGTGGCAGGTGCACCGCAGTATGGCAAGCTGTGCATCAGCACCTCTCTAATTTCAGCGACACTAGCGCCATTGTTAATGGCGCCACGTATGTGACCTTTCAACTCGTTTGGGCTTTTTTGGGCAATTAAAAATGAGATGGTAATTAATGAGCGATACTTGCGTGGCAATACCGAATCATCTTGCCAAGTACTGCCCCAAGCGTGTTCTATAATCCAGTCTTGCAGCGGCTGGGTAAATCCTGTAGCAGCATCAAGTGAGCGCTTCACATGTTGCTCACCCATGACATCGGTACGTACCTTAAGACCATTGTCATAGTTAGTATTATTGTCAGCCATAATTATATCCTTAATAGCATTAACTTATTATGTGCTCATGAAATTCTATTTTGCAAAGAAGTATAGCAGTCACAACATATTTATTTAACTGTCAAATTGGGCAGTGTTTATCAAGGCTGATATTAAAATTGTCCCATACTGCGTTGTAAGTCTTGCTAAGGTATCTATATTATTTTCGACTTTTTCCTTGTCTAAAACAATTTTAGTTATCAGCAGTGCCTATTTATGAATATCAAACACGCCCTAGTCTTAAACATAAAAAGCTACTCAAGCTCATGATTGATAGTACTATTTTTATAATAAATGTCCAATATGGCTTTATTATAAGCCTTTTCAAGGTCGAGCCATTAACATTTAGAGCATTTTAAGCTATGATTGCACAGATAATTATTCCACCTAGTACATGGACGCAGGCTGTCATACTGACTACCCAACGTAATGTACTGAACACCAACTGACGAGGACGACTATTGTGTTAGAAGCTTATCGTAAACATGTCGAAGAACGTGCTGAGCTAGGAACGGTTCCGCTACCATTGAATGAAAAGCAAGTAGCAGAGTTGGTTGAGCTACTAAAAACTCCTCCAGCAGGCGAAGATGCATTCTTGATGAACTTGCTAGAAAACCGTATTCCTGCTGGTGTCGACCAAGCTGCTTACGTTAAAGCTGCATTTTTAGCCGCTATCCTTAAGGGCGAAGCATCATCTCCACTTATCAGCAAGAAAAAAGCGGTTGAAATCTTGGGCACGATGCAAGGTGGCTACAACGTTCAGCCATTGGTTGCTGCCTTAGATGACGCAGAAGTAGCACAAGACGCTGCTGATGCATTGAAAAAGACTTTGCTCGTATTTGATGCGTTCAATGATGTGACTGAAAAAGCAGAAGCTGGTAATGACATCGCAAAAGAAGTTGTTCAGTCTTGGGCTGATGCTGAATGGTTCTTGAACCGTGATGCAGTGCCAGAAAAAACCACTTATACGACATTCAAAGTGACTGGCGAAACCAATACGGATGACTTGTCACCTGCGCAAGACGCATGGAGCCGTCCTGATATTCCATTGCATTCACTAGCCATGCACAAAAACTCTCGCGACGGCATCAATGCTGACGAAGAGGGTGTTGTTGGCCCAATGAAGCAAATCGAAGAGCTAAAGAAAAAAGGCCATCAATTGGCGTATGTGGGTGACGTTGTTGGTACGGGTTCTAGCCGTAAGTCTGCAACCAACTCAGTATTGTGGTTGATGGGTGAAGACATCCCTAACGTGCCAAACAAACGTGGCGGCGGTCTGGTATTGGGTAACAATATCGCTCCTATCTTCTTTAATACAATGGAAGATTCTGGCGCATTACCAATCGAAAAAGTGGCAGTCGATAACCTAAACATGGGTGATGTATTTGACATCTATCCATACGAAGGCAAAATCACTAAGCATGACTCTGATGAAGTCTTATCAACGTTTGAGCTAAATTCACCAACATTGCTTGATGAAGTTCGTGCTGGTGGCCGTATCCCATTGATCGTTGGTCGTGGTTTGACCAATCGTGCTCGTGAGTATATGGGTCTTGGTCATTCAGATGTATTTGCTAAGCCAGAAGAGCCAGCTGATACTGGTAAAGGCTTCACGCTAGCGCAAAAAATGGTTGGTAAAGCTTGTGGTCTAGAAGGCGTACGTCCTGGTATGTACTGTGAGCCTAAAATGACTACGGTCGGTTCTCAGGATACAACTGGTCCTATGACGCGTGATGAGCTAAAAGATTTGGCTTGTCTAGGTTTCCAAGCGGATCTAGTGATGCAGTCATTCTGCCACACTGCTGCTTATCCAAAACCAGTTGATGTTGAAACTCAGCACACACTACCTGACTTTATCATGAACCGTGGCGGCGTAAGCTTACGTCCAGGTGATGGTATCATCCACTCATGGTTGAACCGCATGCTACTTCCAGATACCGTCGGTACTGGTGGTGACTCGCATACTCGTTTCCCTATGGGCATCTCGTTCCCAGCAGGTTCTGGTCTAGTTGCTTTCGCAGCTGCGACTGGTGTGATGCCACTTGATATGCCTGAGTCTGTCCGTGTACGCTTCGTTGGCGAACGCCAGCCTGGTATCACGCTACGTGATCTAGTACATGCCATTCCTTATCAAGCAATCAAAGAAGGTTATTTAACCGTTGATAAGAAAGGTAAAATCAACGAGTTCAACGGTCGTATCCTTGAGATCGAAGGTCTAGAAGACTTGACTGCTGAACAAGCGTTTGAATTGTCTGATGCGTCAGCTGAGCGTAGTGCTGCTGGTTGTACCATTACACTATCTGAAGCGTCAGTGACTGAGTACCTAAACTCAAACATCACGCTACTTAAGTGGATGATCTCAGAAGGCTATGGCGATGCACGTACCATCAGTCGTCGTATCGAGCAGATGCAAGATTGGCTAGCGAATCCAAGCCTAATGCGTGCTGATGAAGATGCAGAGTATACAATCGATATCACGATTGATATGTCTGATATCAAAGAGCCTATCCTATGCTGCCCGAATGATCCAGATGATGCTAAGACACTAGCTGACGTCGCTGGTGATACCATTGATGAAGTATTCATTGGTTCATGTATGACTAACATCGGTCATTTCCGTGCCGCTGGTAAACTGCTAAAAGACGTACCAGCAGGAAGCCTCAAGACTCGTCTATGGATTGCGCCACCAACTAAAATGGATGCGCGTCAGTTGATGGAAGAAGGTTACTACAACATCTACGCTCAAGCCGGCGCTCGTACTGAGATGCCAGGTTGTTCACTATGTATGGGTAACCAAGCACGTATCGCACCTAAGTCTACAGCGGTATCGACTTCAACCCGTAACTTCCCGAACCGTCTCGGTCAAGGCGCTAACGTATACCTAGCTTCTGCAGAGCTTGCAGCAGTAGCAGCGGTACTTGGTAAACTGCCTACTAATGACGAATATCAGCAGTATGCTGGTATGCTAAACAGCATGGGCGAAGAAGTGTATCAATACATGAACTTCGACCGTATGGAAGAGTATACTGAAGAAGCTGATAAAATTAATGTTGCTCAATTGAGCTAATTTTTGATGCAGTAAGGCTTCTTTCTAAAGTTAAAAGTCTTACATCTAAAACTAGAAAACCCCGTATCGTCATGATGCGGGGTTTTTTATATTCTTCTATAAATGGGCAGTCTGGTTTTTTATGTTGTCTAATGTATAATATAGTAGCAGGCGGAAAACGTGGCTCTGCACTTAACCTATCTTTTTTCTATCTCGGGACGGACCGATACTTTGATATGCGCCTTACTGTTTAAATACAGGTGCTTTGGAGTCTTGGTTGATCACTTTATCCCCACTCAAACGTCGCCTAATATATGTGACTGTCTTTGAAATAATCGCCATCATTTTATCTACTCTTATATTGATGATACTTAGTCATAGTGATGCATCAGAATCGTTGCCCGTCGCGGTAATGATGTCGGTAACAGCCGTCATTTGGAACTTTATCTATAACACAGTTTTTGAAGCGTGGGAACGTCGCAAACGTTTGGTACATCGGACGTTATGGATACGCAGTACCCATGCTGTTGGTTTTGAAGGTGGGTTGGTGTTGATTTGCTTGCCACTGTATATGGTCTGGTACGATGTTGGTTTGATCCAAGCCTTTAAGATGGAAGTAGCGTTATTGCTATTTTTCTTGGTTTATACTTTTACCTTTACCTTGATCTTTGACAAGGTATTTGCATTACCGTATCAGCATGAGTCCGCTGCTTCTTAGGGCGCGCTGAATACAGCCAAAGGCTACCATATTGGTAGCCTTTTTTGATGGCATTACTACAGACTATCTAGTTAAAAAAGCCTATCTGTCAAATCAAATAGCCTGTTGCATCGGGTTTTGACATTATGGTTTATCCTTCAACTTCCGTATCTAATGCTTCACTAAGACCAGAAAAAGCGTGTACATTGAGGAATACGTTGATGTATAACCAAGACTATGGAACGGATTTCGAAGTCACCGGCAATAATACTAAATCTATTGAGCTAGACTACAGCCAGATTATGATTTCGAAGAATTTAGTTTGTAAGAGGCAAGGACAGATGTGTTTTGACTTTTACCCTCAGGCTGCTTAATTGAAATCTTCGGAGTTTAATTATATGGATTTGACGGCAGGGGTCAGATAGTACCTAAAGCTTAAGCAACTTCATACCTTTTTTGGGCTTTAAAAAATAAAAGGGCAGTCAATGGGATCTTCATTAGCTAAGAAAGCCATTTGATAGTTGTAGGTATCATTGACGCAAATTTTTGCTTCATGGACAGTGTCAAAT
>NZ_JBQSVL010000054.1:0-21527 GCF_052376215.1 Psychrobacter sp. AOP7-B1-24 | reverse complement strand
GGGATCAACTGCTTTGCTCATATAGATATGATTGCATAAGACAGACTTGACCACTTTAAGATAATTGTTAAAAGGTCACACATACTAATGTGCAGATATTATAAGAAAATCACAACCAATAACAAGTCTTTTAACAAGTTATTGGTGTATTCTTCAATGACAATGTAAAGATAACTATGACATTGTCATTCTTAATGGGGTTTTACTTATTCGTCATCATCTTTAGAGTTGAACTTAGAGATGATTTCAGTAGCAACTGATTTTGGAATTTCAGCGTATTTTTGGAATTCCATTGAATAAGTTGCACGGCCTTGTGACATAGAGCGCATTTGTGTGGCATAACCAAACATTTCCGCTAATGGTACTTCAGCACGAATCTGCTTAGTACCACCAGGTAGGTCTTCCATACCCTGTACCAAACCACGACGACGGTTAAGATCGCCCATGATATCACCCATATAGTCTTCAGGTGTTTCAACTTCTACTTTCATCACTGGCTCAAGTAGTGCTGGGTCAGCTGCCATGAAACCTTTTCTAAAGGCCATAGAACCTGCCATTTTGAACGACAATTCATCAGAATCAACATCATGATAAGAACCATCATATAAAGTCGCTTTAACACCAACTACTGGGTAACCAGCAAGTACGCCATTTTTCATGCGTTCTTGGATACCTTTGTCAACAGCACCATGGAATTCTTTTGGTACAGTACCACCAACCACTTCTTCAGCGAATTCGTATTCAGTTTCACCAGCTGGATCAAGTGGCTCAAGACGTAACCAAACATGACCAAACTTACCACGACCACCAGTCTGACGTACAAATTTGCCTTCTTGTTCAACCGTGTTACGAATTGTCTCACGATAAGCAACCTGCGGCGCACCGATATTTGCTTCAACATTGAACTCACGCTTCATACGGTCAACTAGAATCTCTAGATGTAGCTCACCCATACCGCTAATGATAGTCTGACCAGATTCTTCGTCAGTGTGTACACGGAACGATGGATCTTCTTTTGCCAAACGGCCAAGAGCGATAGACATTTTTTCTTGGTCAGCTTTAGTCTTAGGCTCAACAGCTAGACTGATAACTGGATCTGGAAATTCCATACGCTCAAGAGTGATTACATTATCTTCGTCACATAGCGTATCACCAGTAGTCACATCTTTCATACCAACTAGCGCTGCGATATCACCAGTACGAATCTCTGGAAGCTCTTGCTGAGAATCTGCCATCATCTGTACGATACGGCCAACGCGCTCACGCTTCATCTTAACTGGGTTATAAACACTGCTGCCCTGCTTCATTACACCAGAATAAACACGTACGAAGGTTAAGTTACCAACGAACTTATCATTCATGATTTTAAATGCTAGTGCTGAGAAAGGTGCGTCATCTGATGCTTCACGAGAACCTTCGGTTTCGTCTTTGTCATCAAGAATACCTTTAATAGCAGGTACGTCAATTGGTGCAGGTAGATATTGAATAACAGCATCTAACATCTTCTGTACACCTTTGTTCTTAAAGGCAGTACCACAAAGAAGTGGAATGATTGAGTTATCAATGGTTAACTGACGAATAGCAGTGTTGATCTGTTCTACAGACAACTCACCGTTTTCAAGATACTCATTCATGAGCTCTTCATTCGCTTCAGCTGCATTTTCTACTAAAAGCTCACGATATTCGGCAGCTTTTTCTTGTAGTTCAGTTGGAATTTCGCGTTCTTCGTAGTTCATACCTTGAGACGCTTCGTCCCAATAGATTGCTTTCATGCTTACTAAGTCAACAACGCCTTCAAAATCGTCTTCTTTACCAATTGGAATAACCAATGGCACAGGGTTGCCACCCAAACGAGTTTTGATCTGGTCAATAACACGGTAGAAGTCAGCACCAACGCGATCCATTTTGTTTACGAATGCAAGACGTGGGACTTTATATTTGTTCGCCTGACGCCAAACGGTTTCAGACTGTGGCTGAACGCCGCCTACTGCACAGTAAACCATGCAAGCGCCATCAAGAACACGCATAGAACGTTCAACTTCGATCGTGAAGTCAACGTGACCTGGGGTGTCAATGATATTGATACGGTGTTCGTCGAACTGTTTCGCCATACCTGACCAAAAACAAGTCGTTGCTGCTGAGGTGATAGTAATACCACGCTCTTGTTCTTGCTCCATCCAGTCCATGGTAGCTGCGCCATCATGTACTTCGCCAATTTTGTGGCTAACACCGGTATAGAATAAAACACGTTCAGTAGTGGTTGTCTTACCAGCATCGATATGCGCTGAGATACCAATATTGCGATAGCGTTTTAGGGGAGTTTTACGAGCCATAGTTTTTTCCTAGGAAAAGTCGTGTATATAATAATGTGTTGTGTCACTACCTCATACTCTATGACAAAGCGGTCAGCTTCATGACAAAGCAATCAACTTCGTAATATTACTTACTGATTATTAAGCCTAATGTGGACAAAAAAAGAGCAAATACTAAGAATAGTGTGGCATCAAATTTGGGATGCTCCCTATCTAAACAGTATTGATAGAAAAGCATCTAGATAGATGTCTGCCATCCCAATTATGAATAGTATGATCTATCTATAACTGGATACATGGTGGCAGCAATCAATAGAATAAATAACAGTATAAGATTGATTGACATCAGCCAACCAATCTAAAGTTACTATCAAACAGTTGCTTAGAAACGATAGTGAGAGAATGCTTTGTTAGCGTCTGCCATACGGTGAACTTCGTCACGTTTTTTCATAGCGGCACCTTTGCCGTCAGCAGCATCGTTCAATTCACCAGCTAAACGCAAAGCCATTGATTTTTCAGAACGCTTAGCAGCAGCTTCAGCTATCCAACGCATAGCCAAGGCAGTACGACGGGAGGGACGTACTTCCATTGGCACTTGGTAGGTTGCACCACCAACGCGGCGAGCTTTTACTTCTACCATTGGGCGTACATTTTCTAAAACGTCTTCGAAGAAAGAAACTGGATCTTCAACTTTACGTTTTTCGCTTACTGTTTCAAGTGCACCGTAAACGATACGCTCAGCAGTAGATTTTTTACCATCACTCATTACATGGTTGATGAATTTTGCAACAGTTTGGCTACCAAACTTAGGATCCGGTAGGATCTCACGGGCAGCAACGACGCGACGTCTTGGCATAATAAATTTCCTTGTCTTCAGGAGTGTCTGACATTCACAATCTCGCACCAATTATTTATTAGGTGGCGTTATATCGAGTTTGTCAGTCAGCCTTACTGCATGGCGGTATGTTGTAACAGAAAATAAATAATTTGATAATCCTGCTAACACCTGACCCATGCACAGTTAATGTTTGGTACAAAAAAGCTTATCTAATAACATTTAGTTATTAAACTTTAGGCTTCTTAGCACCGTATTTAGAGCGACCTTGCTTACGGTCTTTAACGCCTGCGCAATCCAATGCACCACGAACAGTGTGATAACGTACACCTGGTAGATCTTTTACACGACCACCACGGATAAGAACAACACTGTGCTCTTGTAAGTTATGACCTTCGCCGCCGATATAGCTTGATACTTCATAGCCTGAAGTCAAACGTACACGACATACTTTACGCATGGCTGAGTTAGGTTTTTTAGGAGTGGTAGTATATACACGAGTACATACGCCACGACGTTGTGGGCACGCTTCCAACGCAGGAACTTTTGACTTTTCCTTGATGGTTTTGCGACCTTTACGAATCAATTGGTTAGTTGTTGCCATGAGGCATCCTTCTCCCGTTTGGTATAAAACAAAAAAATGGGTAAATACACCATCTATCTGACATTAACGACAGATTTTCGGAGTACCCATTTTTAGGACAGTATATTATAAAGAGTTGTTGCTGCTATTTCAACCACTTATGAGTGATTGTACTTTACAACATTTAATAGATATGCATTCAGCCTACTGCCATACCATATTATCTATGTTTGGATAGCAACTAGGTAAAAAACAGATCGTTAAATATGGCATAAAAATAGTGAAAGACATGATTAGAATAAGGTAAATACAAAGACAATCTAGTATCAGTAGACGTTAAATGGCGATATTATCTTATTTTTCAAGAGAAGAAAATAATATCGCCAAATTAAGAATAAGTGAGCCAAGCAAGCGCTTACTTATTCTCTTTTTTTTCACTTGCGTTTTGATCAATATCTTTCGCTTGCGCACTATCTTCTTTTATTTGAGTGTCATCATCGTTGATACTTTCACTATCAACATTATCGGCATCTTTTTTTTCATCGCTATTAGCAGTTTTATCTACTTTTTCTTCGCTGCTACTATCATCCGTAATCGCACGATTAGCAAGCTTCGCTTCTGGTGCAAAAGTTGCCTGCGCTACGCCAATGACTTCATCAATTAACTGGCTATTATAGTGCATACCAATAGCCACTGCTGTGACTGGTAAGAATCGGCGTATCCATGATAAATTGATTTGATCTAAATCAATACCAACCTGACTGGCGATATTATCAACTTGCTGAGCGTAAAAATTAACATTTTTGTGTTTTAGACCTAGGTTTTTTAGCTCACTGTGTAAACCACCACTCTGTGCATTGTCCAGCAAGCCTTTACCAATACCGAGACCAGCAAGTAACGCTTGTTTTTCTTGCATTTTTCTCAAGTCGGCATTTGATAACAGCTCATAAGCCATTTTGATGCCTTGGCTACCAGTTAGTGGTTTATTGTAAACAGCTGCCAACTGATAAACCGTGCGCAACGATACCAGTAGTAACCACAACGTATCAGCGAGCAAACCTGGAAGACCTGCTAGACCAGTAAAGCCACCTATCGTAGCGAGTGCTCGGTTTTGGTTAGCAATATCCGTAGCTAATGCATAACGTTCTTCGTCATCCAAACTTTCAATGTTGGCAAAACGATGTTCATCAGGCAAATCAACCTGACTCCAACTGGAGGCAAGTTTTGCTACTTGGGCGAAAGCGCCATCAACAGTCGATTGAAAAAAACTATTCGGTACCACTTTTTTGGCATACTTACCGTAAGTCGCAAAACGTGGCCCTAGTAATTGCTGAGTAGCTTTTAGCGTGTGCTGACGAAATAAATCTTGCTGATAGTCTTCATCGCCCAAGTTAATCGCTTTATATCGACGTGGCTTGCTTGTTTTAGCATTGATACTGTCAATCACCGCGCCCATACGCTCTAAGTTATTGCGAGTCAAAGAGCCAACGGTTTTAATACTTTTAGAAAGAGTGCTACGCTTTGCCATCGTGACGTCCTTAATATGATAATTGACTTTATAATAGTGGGTTTACATTCACAGTTAATACATTATTTTAGCGAAGAGTTAGTACCAATGTCAGTGCGAACAATGTTATCACCATCACACAATTTGTGTCTAAAAGTATAACCCAGTTAAGTCATGACACCATATTCAGCACGATATATTTTAGATACCCATCAAGCAAATCTTAGTATATTTTTATCAGTATTACGCTGACTTTTCTACTCATAACACTGTTTACCCTTTATTTTTAAATAACCTCCAACTGTCAGCGTTGTTTTGTGGTTATTTTGCACTTGTACAAAGATTTTGGGCGCTTGATACGTTATGATATGCCATAATTCACAGTACAGTTGTACTCGGATTTATAAAATACCTTTTAAACAGTACATCTAGACGATACCTATAGACAATGTGTCGTTTAGTTGTGACAGCCATTATAGCTGCAACAGAAGCATTTGACATTCATAAATACGCTTTCTCTAACACACTGTTTTGACACATTATGGTTATGAGGGAGTGCTACGCTTGAAATCAAATAATAGAAGTAAACATTTAAAAACGATTATTAACAGTACTTTAATTATTAGTAGTACTTCATTAGAAATAACTTATTAAAAGTAAACATCAAAAAATCGTTACTCATAAGGAATAGAATATGCGCCGCATTGTTATCACTGGAGCAGGGATTGTCTCTTGTATCGGACATGATTTAGCCACAGTTACTGACTCTTTGAAACAAGGGCAGTCTGGCATTACGCTTAATGACTCTTATGCTGAGCATGAATTCAAGTCACAGGTCAGTGGTAGTATTGATAAATCAGTACTAGATACGTCTGCTATCGACCGTAAGCTCAAAAGATTTTTTAGTGATGCCAGTCTCTATGCTTATGTTAGTGCGTTAGATGCTATCAAACAATCTGGATTGTCGCTTGATGTCATTGGCCAAAACCCACGTGTTGGTGTGGTAGCAAGCTCTGGTGGCGCTTCAACAGAAAACATTGTAAATGCAGTAGATGCCATGCGCGAAAAAGGCTTACGCGGTGTTGGTGCCATGGCAGTGCCTAAAACCATGGGCAGTTCAGTGTCGGCAGCACTAGCAACAGGACTCAAAATACACGGGGTTTCTTACTCTTTGTCCTCTGCTTGTGCAACCTCAACGCATTGTATCGGTCATGCTGCTGAGCTGATTCAGCTAGGCAAAGCGGATGTGGTATTAGCAGGTGGTAGTGAAGCTGAACATTGGACTCAGTCGTGTATGTTTGATGCAATGGGCGCGATGAGTACGCAATATAATGATACGCCTAAACAGTCTTCACGCGCATATGACAAAGACCGTGATGGTTTTGTGATTGCAGCTGGTGGCGCAATGGTGGTCGTCGAGAGCTTGGAGCATGCGCAAGCACGCGGTGCTAACATCCTAGCGGAAATCGTTGGTTATGGTGCCAGCTCTGATGGTGCTGAGATGGTTGCGCCAAGCGGTGAAGGTGCGGTACGCTGTATGCAGCAGGCGTTGGCCGAAGCTGGACTAGACAGCGTTGACTATATTAATACTCACGGTACCAGCACGCCACTAGGTGACATCACTGAGCTCAAAGCAATTGCTAAAGCATTTGGTGATGATGTCCGTAAAGTCCCTGCTATCAGCTCAACCAAATCTATGACTGGTCACAGCTTAGGTGCAGTTGGCGCACACGAATTAATCTATTGCTTACTGATGCTACAAGAAGGCTTTATCGCACCAAGTATTAATATTGAAAACTTAGACCCTGCCGCTGAAGGCTTTGACATCGTCGCTCAAATGCGTGAAACGAAGCTTGAGACACTGATGAGTAACAGCTTTGGTTTTGGTGGCACCAACGCCACGCTAATCATCAAAAAGTTCGACGCGTAACCGATGTACGTAGAAAATAACAAGACTACTGAGCAGACAGATTCTGCCCTATCGCCAGCTACTAATCCTAGCTGGCGTTTTGGTGATCTGCCTGCCGCAGAATTAATGCCATATATACAGCGCTATCTACTAGCACAAGAGTCTAAAGCAAACTGGCAGCTGGTTTGGCTAAACAATGATGGACAGCCTGTTATTGGCTTACTCCCTAAAGTGAGCTGGTCTGTCTATTTTAATACTGCTAACCATCAATTACCTGATGCACAACAAGCTGCTTATCAAGTCATTCGCCATTGCCGTGATGTTGAAAGAACTAACGATTCTGATAACGCTAATGCCACAACGACGGCCTATATGAGCTACGCTGATTGGCAAGATGCGTTGATACAGTATAGCGACGCTTATGATAGAACATCGATAACTAATCTCACTGAAAATCCTAACTATCATCATGGTCTCATAGGGTTTATCGGTTATGACATTGCAGCTCATGAGCTAAGTCCAACTGCCAACATCGAACTCGCAGCACAGCCTTGTGCAGTATTGGGTCATTACGATATTTACCTGACACCTAAAGAAAACAGCAAAACTGGTTGGCAGTTAACCGTCAACTCCACTACTAACCATTCAGACAAAACCACTAATGATGAGTTGAGTAATAAAGCTGTCATAGCGCTTATCTCATATCTAGACGGACTAGACAAAGAACTGTCTGATAAGTTTATCGATGACGATTGCCTTGAATCATCAGAACCTGCTCCTTTAATATTACAAGCACGATGGAGCAAGCCTGATTATCAACAAGCATTTGACCGCACTCAAGACTACCTACGACAAGGCGACTGCTATCAAATCAATCTAACGCAAGAATGGCGTGGTCAGCTCTCTCATAAAACAAGTAATAGCCAATCAACATCCAGTCTGATTGATTATCTGCCTATGCTATATCGTAATACGCAGGCGCCCTTTGCAGGATACCTGTTGGTTAGTGGCATGAATGACCGTACAAATACTCCTAATATATCCACAAATTCTTTTGAACTGTTGAGCTGCTCACCCGAGCTGTTTTTCACCTTCAAAAAAGATACCAACGCAGGTAAGCACCACATCATTACTAAACCTATTAAAGGTACGATGCCTCGTGGTGCAACAACTGAACAAGATAACGGCTATAAAAATCAACTCAATGACAGTAAAAAAGATCGTGCTGAGAATGTGATGATTGTTGATTTGCTTCGTAATGATTTGGGTAAATACGCCAAAATTGGTAGCGTAAAAGTACCAAAGCTATTTACTATTGAAAGCTTTAGCAATGTACATCACATGGTCAGCACCATCACCGCTGAGCTAAAGGAAGATGCTCATCCATTGGCAGTATTGTTTGGCAGTTTACCCGCAGGATCTATTACTGGTACACCCAAAAAACGTGCCGTTGAGATTATATCCGAATTAGAGACCACACCGCGCGGCGCGTATTGTGGCACCATGGGTTATATGAATTTTGATGGCAGCGGTCAATGGAATGTACTGATTCGTACACTGCAAGCCAACACTTCATCACATAGTGATTTGGAGAAAGACAAACAAGTCAGCTTATGGGCTGGCGGTGGTATCACTATCGCCTCTAACTGCGATGCTGAATACCAAGAGTGTTTGGATAAAGTGGGTAATTTGCTATCAGTGCTTGCCCAAGAAAGTCTGAGCAAATAGAATTATAGTCAGAGAACTATTAAATGGCTACAGCGTTACCCTCCCTAAATGTACTACTTGTACAATCTTCGGTCGGCTGCCTTGTATCCACTTTAGACTTCTCTGACTATAGACATAGTTTTAAGAAGCCCATAAAAATAAAGCCTGCTCAACACACTGTTGGCAGGCTTTTTATTAGACCGTGTTGAATGTGTTAAGGGCCTCTATTAAAGACATATTGCTCGATACATGACATCCGTTCGTAGTACATATTTAACACCTGATATCACTGGCGCACCTTCATGGAACTGTTGATGTGCAAACAATAATGCTTGGCCTTTTTTCGGTGTAACAATATAGTTAGGTGTATCGTTATTATACCAACCACCTTGCCATTGATAAAATTTTGTCTCACCACCTTCGAAATCGTCATTCAAATAAAATAATAGCGTTAAGAAGCTTTTATGAAACTTATCTTGCTCATAAGCACCATCAAAGTGTGGTTTGAACGTTTGGCCTTCGCCATAACGATAGTAACGAAAACGCTCATTCAGCCCAGACAACTCCCATAGACCCTCATCCCATGTTTTTGGTAAATAACACGCCACTTGGTCAAAGAGATTTTTTGCTAAGTCAGCATCATCAAATATGATACGATCATTATTTCGGACGCTCGTATCTGTTCGAAACTGATCATTGCCGACCGTAATTTGTGCTTGCTCATACTGCTGCATTTCACTTTTTTCGATGAGTTGCTCGCAGTAAAGATCATTAAAAATATTATCAATAGTACAAATCAATGGTCGATTACGAATCACATTCAAATTTTTCACTTAAGTACTCATAGCTCGCAGCGCAGTCAGTGCACTGATCAAACGCTCATGCTGCTCTGCTGTACCAATGGTAATACGCAAGTACTCATTGATTCGCGGCTTATCAAAATGACGAACGATGATTCCTTGCTCACGTAACGCACTGGCCACAGCATTGGCATCACCATCATTTGGACGGGCAAATACAAAATTGGCGTGTGACGGCAGCACTTGATAATCCAAGGCTATTAGCTCCGCTGTTAGTGACTCACGCAGGTCAATAACTTGCTGACGCGTTTGCTCAAAATATTCAACATCTAAGACACTGGCAGTCGCACCCGCTTGTGCTAACTTATCCAACGGATAGCTATTAAAGCTGTTTTTCATACGCGTCAGTGCTTCAATCAATGACGCATTACCGAAGGCCATACCGACGCGCAATCCAGCCAGCGAGCGTGACTTAGAAAAAGTCTGTGTGACCAATAGATTATCAAACTCATTGATAAGGCTAATGGCAGATACTGAACCTTCTTCAGTCTGAGCAAAATCGATGTAAGCTTCATCAATAACGATGACGGCGTTGGAATGCTCATTAGCCAGTTTTTTGATATCAGCAAGCGACATCAACAACCCTGTAGGTGCGTTTGGATTAGCGATGATAATACCACTACAAGGCTGACGATACGCGTCTGGGCTGATACTAAAATCAGCTTCTAGCGCAATCTGTACTAGCTCGATGCCAAAGGTGTGCGCGTATACAGGATAGAAGCTATAGCTAATATCAGGTGCTAAAACAGGGCGCTCTTTTAGGAAAAAGCTGGCAAATGCTAACGCTAATACCTCATCGGAACCATTGCCCACAAACACTTGATTGGTATCAAGATGATAAAAGTCAGCCAATGCTTTTCGCAAATCGTCAGATTCAGGCGCTGGATACAAACGCAAGTCATCCGCCTGCTTTGTCAATACTTTAGCGATCGCCTGTCCTACTTTTGGAGAAGGTGGAAACGGATTTTCATTGGTGTTTAGTTTGCATAAATTGTCGTGTTGCGGCTGTTCGCCTGGTGTATAAGGCGACAAATTACGTGCTTTAGATGACCAAAGTCTGGTGTCTGTCTTTAGTTCACTCATAAGTTATCCTACTATTAGCCACAAAGATTATTAAAAATAGAGATAAAAACAAATATTACAGTTTGCAAAGTCTATTACTGATAACGATAGCGCGCTGAACGAGCATGGGCGTCTAAATCTTCACGTTGTGCTAAGATATCTGCTGTTTTGGCCAGTGGCTTACTACCACTCTCGCTACAATAAATGATTGATGACTTTTTCTGAAAATCATACACCCCAAGTGGTGAAGAGAACCTCGCCGTTCCTGATGTCGGTAATACATGATTTGGTCCTGCACAATAATCACCAATGGCCTCTGGTGTATGGCGACCCATAAAAATAGCTCCCGCATGACGTATACTATCCAATAAAGCATCTGGCTCGTCAACAGACAGCTCTAAATGCTCTGGGGCCACGCGATTGATAACAGCCATTCCTTCGGCACGGTCTTTGACTAAGATAAGCGCACCACGATTTTGTAGCGAATCACGAGCGATATCAGCCTTTGGCAACTCTGCCAATGCTTTGTCGATTTCAGCGGCAACTTCAGCTAGCTGCTGTTCACTAGTCGTCACAAAAATGGCTTGGGCAATACTATCATGCTCTGCTTGTGATAACAGATCCATAGCCAACCAATCAGCACGATCTTGCGCCTCGCCTTCTGCATAGACCAATACTTCAGATGGGCCTGCGATCATGTCAATGCCCACTTGCCCAAACACTGCTCGTTTTGCAGCAGCCACATATTTGTTACCAGGCCCTGTTATTTTATCAACAGCAGGAATCGTTTTTGTACCGTAAGCCAATGCGGCCACAGCTTGTGCGCCGCCAATAGTAAAGACTCGATCTACTTTTGCTAAATGAGCTGCAGCCAATACCAGTGGATTTAGTATGCCTTTCGGTGCTGGTACTACCATGATGACTTCGGCAACGCCAGCTACTTTAGCAGGAATCGCATTCATCAATACCGATGACGGATACGATGCTAGGCCACCTGGCACATAAATACCCACACGATCAAGTGGTGTGACTTTTTGACCAAGACGGTTGCCTAGCTCATCTTCATATTGCCACGTCTCTTGTATTTGACGCTCATGAAATGTCTGTACCCGTGTAGCCGCAGTGGTGAGAGCTTCACGTACATCATCATCCAAGTTTTCAAATGCTTCAGCCAATACTTCTTTAGACAACTCTAACGACTCCATCGTGGTCGCTGGATGCTGATCGAATTGCTGCGTCAATGCTAATACCACACTATCACCATCATGGCGCACTTGCGCGATGATATCATCAACAGTTTTCAACAAATCGGCATCATTGACAGTTTCAAATGCAAGTAACTCTGTCAATTGACTATCAAAATCGGCATCTTGGGTACTTAATTGGCGCATGACTTAATCCTATATCTGAGCATAAAATGCGGCTAAAAATTAACGATGCAAAAATAAAGTATATTCAACATTTATCATCACTTTAATGACTGACGTACTCACGAGTATACTGAATTTTTATATGCTAACAAGCAAACACAACAAAACCAGTTTAGCATGCTATGTCTACCATAGAGCACTAAACTGGTTTAAAAAATTGTATAACCATGCTTAATATTACCAATAGATACTGGCTTATGAAGCACTAGCAATACTATTCTTAAAGCTGTCTAAAATCGGTTCAAGTAGCGAAAACTTGCGTTTATAACTGACTTGATTGACGATAAGGCGAGATGAGACATCACAAATGTGATCACGCGCCTCTAGACCATTGGCGCGTAAAGTATTACCAGTATCGACAACATCGACAATTAAGTCACCTAAACCGACTAACGGAGCAAGCTCCATCGATCCATATAGTTTAATCACATCCACTTGCTGACCCTGACTGGCAAAATAAGCACGTGCCACATTGACATATTTAGTCGCAATACGTAGGCGACGATTCGGTAATACGACATCTTTGACACCAGCAGTCATCAGCTTACACTGAGCAATCTGCAAATCTAGCAGCTCATACACATGATTGGCACCATGTTCAAGCAGCACGTCTTTACCCGCCACACCAAAATCTGCCGCACCATGCTCCACGTAAGTTGGCACGTCGCTGGCACGTAAGATCAATACACGAACATTGGGGTTTGAAGTTGGAAAAATCAGCTTGCGCGAAGCTTCAGGGGCTTCTAGCAGCTCCACACCAGCTGCACGTAGCAATGGCATGGTTTCCTCTAAAATACGACCTTTTGATAAGGCCAATGTTAACCCTGAAAACTCATCATTCACTTCATTTAATATACCGCTAGATGGTAATGCTTTGGTAGCTTCAGTCATAATGACATCGTGTCCATGTACAGTTGGCACCCTCATTAAGAGGATTTTTAAATTTTATAACGCTAAACGTTTTGTTTTATAATATCACTAATAAAAACAACTCACACCATGGGAATGAATCAGGCAATATTAATCATTAGTATTAATACGTTCAATATTCACACCAAGCGCACGCAGTTTGTTTTCCACGTCTTCGTAGCCACGGTCGATATGATAAATACGGTCGATTAAGCTTTCGCCTTCTGCCGTCGCTGCTGCCATAACCAATGACATAGAAGCGCGTAAATCCGTTGCCATGACTGGCGCAGCAGTAAAGTTTTCAACACCTTTTACCACAGCGGTATGACCATCTACTTGAATTGAAGCGCCTAAACGATTGAGCTCAGGGACATGCATGTAACGATTTTCAAAAATATTTTCGATAAACGTACTGGTACCATCGGCAAGACAACTAATCGCCATCAACTGTGCTTGCATATCGGTCGGAAAGCCTGGATGCGGTTGAGTACGAATATCCACTGCCTTGGGACGTCCACTCATTTGCGCACGAATCCAGTCTTCACCAGTAGTAATCACAGCCCCCATATCTTCAAACTTTTCTAATACTGGGGTTAATAGTAGTGCAGAGGTCTTCTTAGCCAACACATCACCACGAGTCATTAATGCACCAGCAAGATAAGATCCTGTCTCAATACGATCGGGCACGACTGAATACTCACAGCCATGCAAGCGTTCAACCCCTTCAATGATCATGGTCGCTGTACCAATACCGCTAATTTTCGCGCCCATACCAACCAGCATATTGGCCAAATCAACCACTTCGGGCTCTAGTGCACAGTTACCCAAAACGGTGGTGCCTTTAGCAAGTGCTGCGGCCATGATGACGTTTTCGGTACCACCAACAGTCACCATATCAAATGAGAATTTACAGCCAATCAGTTTGCCACCTTTTGGCGCTTGCGCTTTTACGTAGCCGTTTTCCACACTAATCTCAGCACCCATTGCCTCAAATGCTTTTAAATGTTGGTCAACAGGACGTGAGCCAATAGCACAACCACCTGGTAACGACACTTCTGCCTCACCAAAACGTGCCAGTAATGGGCCTAATACTAAAATAGAGGCACGCATGGTTTTGACCAAATCATACGGGGCGTAAAAGTTATCGATGCTTTTGGTATCGCAGATGACAGTGTCGCCCTGTTTTTCGATATTGATACCCATGCCAGCGATCAACTTAATCAACGTTCGCACATCTTGCAATGACGGCACGTTGTGCAGTGTCGTTGGGGTTTCTGCTAATATCATCGCGGCCAATAATGGCAAAGCGGCATTTTTGGCACCAGAGATAGTGACTTCCCCTGCGATACGACTACTACCTGTGATTAAGAACTGATCCATAAAAGTGACAACCTAGCTGTAAGTATAGAAAATTAGAGAGATATATTCCAAGGGAAAAGACATAGATAGCTAGCCTTTTTGCTGAGTTTCCCATTCAGCAGGTGTCAATGCTTGGATATTAAGCGCATGAATATCACCACTAGCAATTTTGTCGTTTACTAACGCATAAATCGCTTGTTGACGTTGTACGGTACGTTTGCCCTCAAAACTGGTATCAACCACGCGCACATCGAACTTATTGCCTTGATTTGCCGCTTGAATAAAAGCGTCTGGAAAGTGAGTCTGTAAAAATGCAATCAAATCATCAGCGTTCATGCTCATAAAGTATCCTGTCTTATATAAATAGGTTTTATTTGAATAGCAACATTATAACAAGAGTTTGAGCATCTTACAGCACTGTCTGTGCATAAGCGCACATGACATATACATATCATCAATTTTACATAAAATAGATTTATAGAGCTATAATCAGAGAACGAACTATTTCAGCTCTTTATCTAGATAGGTCAGCACTTGTGAGCGCACATCATTCAGCCAGCGCAATGGTGGTGCCATCGCACCGATACTGGTCGCATGACTGGCACCTTCTATTTCACTGACTTCTACTCTCGCACCATAATCTTTTAGCGCTTTTGTCATATTGATCGTATTTACGTCATAAACAATCTTATCATTCTCAGCGGTCAACAATAGATAAGACGGCTGCTCACCTTTTAACTGTCTGTCAGGCATGACTTGGTCAGGAGTCGCATCAGCAGGAAAAGCAGTGGCACTATCAAACTGTCTAAAATCATAACTATAAGGACCTGCGATACCAACTACCGCTTTAATATCACTTGGTTTTATGCCATAAGGTGCTAAAAAATCCTCATTAGACACAGCTGCTACTGCATTAAATGCGCCCGATGATTGTCCCATGACAGCCATACGCTTAGGATCTACATGTAAGCTTTTAGCATTGTCATAGCTCCATGCAATCGCTCTTGCTGTGTCTTCTACATAGTCAGGATATGGGTGTTCAGGTGCTTTACGATGATTAATCACTGCAGTTACATAGCCTGCTCGTGCCAGACTTTTACCCACAAAAGCATATTGCTCTTTGGTACCATTTTCCCACGAGCCACCATAGACAAACACAACCATAGGATACGTATCTTCAATCACGTTTTGTGCTTTGATTGCTTGGGTCAAAGGTTTGGGGTAATAAATATCCAAGTCTTGTAAAGGCTCATCACCATAGAGAATATCTTTACTAACGCCCACACCACCACTTGAGGTAATGCCATTGACGATCGTTAGCGGTGATATAGCTTGTACATTTTGTGTGGCTAATGCGATACCACCTATGGCCAGTGCTGCAGTTAGACCTAGGCTTGTGAATGTTGATGCTTGTTTATTTTGCTTATTAATATTACTTTTTATGCCGTTACTTTTTATGCCATTACTTCTTATGCTTTGTTGTGAACCTTTAACCAAATCCTTCATTGCCAGCATCCCTATTATATTTATAAACAATTATGAGCATTACGATCGCCTACTGAACAAATACCGCTTGTATCTTACTGGCTGTTCGTTTGCCTATTGCCTATATTTTAATGGCTCGCTCAGGATTTATCGTGTTTTTCCTGTTAGTGCTGTTTAGTCTTCTTGTCATTCAAGCCATACCGATGAATAGCCACTGTTTATCGGTATACTCTATAAATAGAGGCTGTTTTTATTACTGAACTTGATACTGATCTTTATACAGATCAATATAAGGGCTAGATGATGGCTGCTCGCCTGTTACACCTTCCTCTGTGACTATAACAGGCGTTGTTGCCTCGGTAATGGTTGAATCACTGACAGCTGACTCATTAGATCTAGCTGAATTAGAGCTAACTGGACTTGGATTAGCGGTAGCAACTTCTTTGACGACTGGTACTGAAGCTGGATCAGCCAAAGTGCTATCAGACATAATATCGTCTTCGTTTATCTGTACGCCACTATCATCAACGACTGTCGTCAATAATACTAACTCTGTCACACCAACCGTACTATTGGCAATATCAATAAGGTTGCTCTGCTGAGTCGGTGTCATACGCCCCATGATATAAACCACGCCATCATTAGTCACCACCTTAACTTGTGAGGTCTTAACACCATTATTAGCAACTACCTTTGCCAGCAGTTTTGAAGTGATATAACCGTCATGAACGGTTGAGCTATACCCCCTTGAGACACTAACATTCAGCTCATTATAGACGCGACGCACATCAGGCATAGAACTGACAACTTTTTCGACTTCAGCTTTGATTGCTTCAGTCGGCACTTCGCCTGTCAACAGTACTTCACTATTAAAGCTATCAATGCTCATACGGCTGGTTTGTTGCAGGTCTTCTTGTAAGCCATAAACATTGATTTTGGCGGTATGCTCAATACTCCGATCCAGTAGACGCTGCGGAATGGTACGCTCTGTCATCGGAACTCCATAGGTACCTTCTGTACTATTGGTCAAATAATTAGTGGTACAGCCAGTGGTAATGATACTAGCCATGAGCACCGTGCCAATGGTAATACGGCGTGATGAGCTAAAAATAGCGGTACGTAGATGCATCCGTGTCATGATTTACCTCTTAGAACATGATTGTGACGATTATATAAATTTAATGGATTGAACAATTTCGATCTAGCGGCTTTTAACATAGCTGCTTACAATAACTTTTAATACCGCTACTTATAACATAGCTACTTTACTTAATTTTTGCTGACAGAGGTTAGGTTTTTGGTAACGCCAGTTTGATAATAAATGCTGTGCGATACTAAAAATAGTAGCCCTTACCTACTATTACCATGCATTTGCCATGAAAGCGCCTTGAAGCCACTCTGGCTGATGGTCTGCCTGTGGTACTTTTTTTGGCGTTTTACCAACCGTATTATAGGCAATGACATCGAACCGGCACTCATAATTACTGTATTCAGGATACTGTTGCAAAAAATAGCGAGCAGCTTTAATCACTTTACGTTGTTTGCTGGCCGTCACACTCAACACAGCATCACCAAATCCTGATTGTTTACGCTGGCGTACTTCGATAAATACCAGTATCGGCCACGCTAATCCTTTCTCCATCATGACTAAATCCAGCTCACCTACTTTTGGCTGCTGCCAATTTTGGACAATTAACCTTAACCCTTGCGCCTGTAAAAACTCACAAGCCTGCTGCTCAAACAGACTGCCTTGACGCTGTTTGGGTGAAGTAAGCGTTAACGGTTTATGGTTCGCCATAATGTCACTTGGTCGGGTTAACATTTCAGAATTATCATAGCACAACATGATAAACTAACCACTTTTGCACGCCTAGCGATATCATCGATAGATATTTAAACGCTCACTATTTAACTGAAAAATAAATAGACGATGACTATATGGGAACTGTGCCTTATTCTTTTTAATGATCCGAGGTTTTCATGTCTACCCCTACCGCGATACCACCTTGTCTATATATCGTTGCCACGCCAATTGGTAATCTCAGCGACATGACGCCGCATGCGATTGATGTTTTAAAGCAGGTCGCCATCATCGCCTGCGAAGATACCCGCACCTCAGGCAAGCTATTGTCACACTTCGGTATTGATACCAAAGGCAGTGCTTCAGACGATACGGAAACCACCGAAAAGCAAAAAGGTCACAATAAACTGTGGGCCTATCATGAGCACAATAGTGCCATCCAAACACCGAAGATTATTGAGATGATTCAGCAAGGTCACTCGGTTGCTTTGATTAGTGATGCTGGCACGCCACTGGTCAGCGATCCTGGCTATCAATTGGTACAAGCGGCACATGCTGCTGGTGTTACTGTTTCACCTGTCGTCGGAGCATCAGCTGCTATTGCTGCGCTGTCAGTCGCAGGATTACCATCAGATCGTTTTAGCTTTATTGGGTTTTTACCCGCAAAAACACATGGTCGTCAAAAACAGCTAACCGCTTTACACTCACATACTGAGACGTTGATATTTTATGAAGCACCGCATCGTATTATCGCCAGCTTAGAAGACATGGCAACAATATTTGGGGCAGATCGCGAAGTGACGTTTTGCCGTGAGCTGACCAAAACGTTTGAGACGGTACATAAAAGCACACTTGGGAAGTTGGTTGAGTTTGTCAAAGCCGATGACAATCAACAGCGCGGTGAGATTGTCGTGGTCGTCGCTGGCGTGAATATGGCTCAGAATTCAGACGACATCAGTATCCATGATAAATTACTGCAAAGATTGTTAGAAGATTTATCGGTAAAAAAGGCTGCCGCATTAGGTGCTGATATCACCGGTGTAAAAAAGAATGCGCTATATCAGCGCCTACTTGAGCTACAGTCAAAATAGCTTATCACTATAGTGATTTGGCTATATAAAAAATATACTTTTAGATATCAATGAAGGAGCAGTAAGCAATGTACGATGTAATGGCTATAGGGAATGCATTGGTTGATCACGAATATGTACTGTCTGATGCAGCATTAGAAGAAACGGAGCTAACCAAAGGGCATATGACGTTGGCTGGTATCGAAGAGCAACAACAATTATTGGCGTATTTTAAGCTAGCCAACATTGCACCATCAAAACAAGCTGGCGGTGGCTCCGCAGCTAATGCAATGTATACTTTCGCCAGTTTAGGTGGTAAGCCTTTTTATGCTTGCCGTGTTGGTGATGACCACCAAGGTAGTTTTTACCTAAAGGACTTGCTAGAAGCTGGCGTAACAACTTCAGAGAAATCTATTCATGCTGGTGGTGTGACTGGCTCCTGTGTGGTCGCGGTCACTGAAGATGGCGAACGCACCATGCAGACCTATCTCGGTACCTCAAGCGACATCACTGCTGATAATGTTGAGTTTGAAGCACTGACACAAGCAGATTGGCTATATATAGAAGGCTATTTAGCCATGTCTGAGAGCATCCAACCAGCAATGACACGGTTACGTCAACAAGCCGGTATTCATAATACAAAAATTGCGGTAAGTTTTGCTGATCCTGCAGTAGTCCAGTTTGCCAAAGATGGCTTGCTCAATATACTGGGCAACAAAGTTGCGGTGATATTTTGTAATAGTGAAGAAGCTAAGTTATTTACGGAAAAGAAACAAATTAAAGCGGCAACACGTACTCTGCTTGACTATTGTCACACAGCAGTTGTGACTGATGGCCCTAATGGGGCGACTATCGCCCATAAGCCCGATGACAAATCAGAGATTGAAATCTATGAAGTCGCCACGCCTGCTGTCGCCAATGTCATAGACACCAATGGCGCAGGTGATAACTACTCAGGTGCATTTTTATATGCCTTATCACAGCATTATAGCTTGCCAGAATGTGGACGACTTGCTGGAGAAGTGGCAGCACAAGTGATACAACAGTTTGGACCACGCCTCGTCTCACAAGACTATAAAGATATTGCACACCGTGTACTATTTGCTTAGTAATTAAACCAATAACTGATGAGATGGCCTAGCATTTATTTTACGAAAAAGCCCATATCGAATTCGATATGGGCTTTTTATCTCATTCATTTAGATGGACTATCGACTGAAGTGAGGACACGCCCTAAGCTAAAGCCAATGCTTGATCTAAATCTGCTTTAATGTCTTCGATATGTTCGATACCAATCGACAGTCGTACCATATCAGCACTAACCCCAGCGTTTTCCAGTTCTTGTTCGTTTAACTGACGATGGGTGGTGGTCGCTGGGTGACAAGCCAATGATTTGGCATCACCGATATTAACCAAACGCGTGATCAATTGCAGCGCATCGATAAAGCGAGCACCCGCTTCCAAGCCACCCTTAACTCCAAAGGTCAAAATAGCAGATGGTGTGCCTTTCATGTACTTCTTAGCAAGCTCATGCTCAGGATGATCAGGCAATCCTGCATATTTCACCCAAGCAACTTTATCATGGTCACGTAGATATTCTGCAACGGCTTGGGCGTTCTGTACATGGCGCTCCATACGCAGACTCAATGTCTCCATACCCTGCAAAATACCAAAGGCATTCAACGGGCTAAGTGCCGCGCCTGTATTACGCAGTGGTGCCACACGAGCACGAGCGATAAACGCTGCTTCACCCACATCCTTAACAAAGTTTACGCCATGATAGCTTTGATCGGGCGTGTTCAATAATGGGAAACGCTCAGGATGGTCGCCCCAAGGAAATTTCCCACTATCGACAATCGCGCCACCAATCGAAGTACCTGTACCACTCATATATTTGGTCAACGAATGAATGACAATATCCGCACCAAACTCAAACGGACGACATAGCGCAGGCGTCGCAACCGTACTATCAATCACGACTGGCACACCATACTCGTGTGCGATATCACTTAATGCTTGAATATCTACGATGTTACCCAATGGGTTACCGATACTTTCGGCAAAGACCATTTTAGTCTTATCATCGATTAAATCACGAATCGCCTCAGGGTTTTTGTGATCGAAGAAGCGTACTTCGATACCTTGACGCGGCAACGCATGAGCAAATAAATTATAAGTTCCACCATACAAGGTCGATACAGCAACGATATTATCGCCCGCTTCACAAATAGTCTGAATAGCATACGTGATGGCAGCCATACCAGAAGCTACGGCAAGCGCACCGATACCACCTTCAAGCGCTGCGACGCGCTCTTCTAACACAGCATTGGTCGGGTTCATGATACGAGTATAGATGTTGCCTGCGACTTTTAGATCAAATAAATCCGCGCCATGTTGAGTGTTATCAAAGGCATACGAACTGGTATGATAAATAGGTACTGCGACCGCTTTAGTCGTTGGCTCAACACTATAGCCAGCATGGATCGCTAAGGTTTCGAGACGTTGAGGGGTCTCTGATTTTTGGGCTGCTTGTTCATCACTCATTATATATTCCTTTATTTCGATAAAAGTTATTAATCAACAAATTATTAATCAACAATCTGCCACTGAAAATTCAGCTAAAAAACAATCTACCAAATCATAGCAATAAAAAAAGCCGAATTCATTAGAACTCAGCTTTTTAATTACAAATAACTTT
>NZ_JBQSVL010000053.1:0-22062 GCF_052376215.1 Psychrobacter sp. AOP7-B1-24 | reverse complement strand
TAATAAAAAAGGCAGCTCTTTTAAGGTTAAGCCCAAGATAATACTGATACCGTAAGGGTCATGGGGAAATATGCCTTCTGGTGCTAATTCCCAACCACTTAACCACGGCGATATCAAACGTGAAAGCATACCAGAAGGTGCAATTAAGAAACCAACCGCAATCGCTGCTGCAGCGTGAGGAATGACCAAAATAGGGCTGAGTAAATGCTCAATACGAGTGAGCCAAACACTGTTAAAAAACGCCGCCAATATCATCAGTGTCATGACAAACGCGAGTAAGGTGCTGATCAATCCAGTACCAACGCTGAGCAAAACCATTTGAGTCAGACCTGGCGTCATCCAAAGGTCTTTGAACCCTTGTAGACTGACGGTCGTTTGCTCAAGTGCAGGCACCCAGCTAAATGCAGGTAACAGCACACTGACCAGCCCACCCAGTACTGGCAGTATCAGTATCAGTAACAAAAACTTAGGGCTCAGGGTAGCGATATGCGTGAATAGGTCTTTTTTATACATGGGGCTAGCACTAGAGTTTTTGTTAGCATGGGTCTGGCCTTGAGTGCTGTCTTTATTGGTGTCTTGGCTCATGGGCTCACTCCATAACGTGTTTGCCAGCCCTGCATAATGGCCTCAACCCAACTTGGGTGTGGCTCACTCACGGTACGTTTGATGCTGTCAAATGGTAGCGCGCTAGGATGAGGTTTATCGGTCTTGAATAAGGCTTGTTGTTCAGAGCTGAGCGTCGACTGAATGAGTACGGTTTTGTCCCCCCATACAGAGGCGGTTTGTTTTTTGGCTTGTGCTGCTGGACTCATCAAAAAGTTAGCGACCAGCTGCGCCGCTTGCGGATGACTGGCATTATAAGGAATGGCCACAAAGTGAGTATTACTCAAACTGCCATCGCTCATGGCATAGCTTCGGATGCTTTGGGGTAAGTCATAACGCTGTACAGCCGCTGGGACTTCGGGGGCTGAAAAGCTAAAAGCTAAGCTCAGCTCAGTATCATCGACCAACCGCCGCATTTGTGCGCCTGTTTGAACAAACTGCTCACCCTTGCGCCACAGTGAGGGGTGCAGATCATCCAAAAATGCCCATAGTGGATCTAGTACGAGAGCTTTATTTTCCTCAGTCGCAGGCATGTTGAGTAGCGCTTTGGTGTCTTCACCAGTATCCGCATCATGTTGTTCGTGTAGCATGACCAAAGCATATTTTAAAAAGCTCATCCCTAAAAAATCAGGCGGTTTAGGATAACTAAAACGCCCAGGGTTTTGTGCAGTCCAAGAAGTGAGTTCACGTAAGGTGGTGGGCGGCTTTTTAGTAGACATACTGTCGTAATAAAAAGTCAGTGATGCCTGTCCCCATGGTGCTTCCATACCGTTGACAGGTACACCAAAATCGAAGTTAACCGCAGGATTGTTGTCTGGATCAGTGAGTGCAAAGTTAGGCATCTTGTTTGCCCATTGCTTGAGCAATAAATCGTTTTCACTCATGGTGGCAAAGTTTGCACCGTTGATCCATATGAGATCAACGCTGCCTTTATCGTCGTTATTGGCTGACTTTTCTGCCAGTACTCGGCTGACGGCTTCGCTGGTATCGCTTAGTTTTACATGAACCAAGTTGATATTGTACTTTTCATCAACCTGTTTGGCGGCCCATTGTAGATAAGCGTTGATTTGAGGATCGCCGCCCCACGCATAGAAATAGACATCTTGATTGGCACCTTGCGCCTCTACTTGTCGCCAAGGGGACGCCTCACCATCACGGCTCACGGTATTCGGTGACGCTGTGCTTGCAGAGATACCGATACAAACGCTAAGCGCCATTACATAGGCGCTATAACGAGTGATGTTTTTTAGCATTGTCCGTGCTGGCAAGGCCTTAGTAGGGTGCATTTATGGGCTAACCTCGACGCCAAGTGTGATACTTTTCAAGTATGTTAAGTACTTTTTCAGGAGCATGAGCGCGTTTCCATTCACCCGCTACGTACTTGTTGCCTTCAGCCCAAGTAGGATAGCTGTGAATCGTGCCCAGTATTTTGTTCAGCCCTAAACCGTGTTTCATGGCTAATACAAACTCAGCAATCAAGTCACCTGCATGTTCAGAGACGACCGTCACACCCAATATTTTGTCTTTGCCTTTTGGCGTAATGACCTTAATAAAGCCTTTAGCCGCACTATCAGTAATGGCACGATCTAGCTCTTCAAACTCAAAGCGCGTGATTTCATACTCAATACCTTTGTCTATCGCATCTTGCTCGTTTAAGCCTACGCGGGCAACTTCTGGGTCAATAAAAGTTGTCCAAGGAATCACGCGATAGTCTACTTTAAACTTCTTAAGATTGCCAAACAAACCATTCACGGCAGCATACCAACCTTGATGAGCGGCGACGTGGGTAAACTGATAGGGACCGACAATGTCACCTGCAGCAAAAATATTCGGGTATAGCGTTTCTAAGTATTCGTTGGTCACGATGGTACGGTTGGTTTCGATACCCAGTGCTTCAAGGCCATAGCCAGTCAGACGCGCACTTCTGCCAACAGCACACAATAGCTCGTCGTATTCGATATGAATTTCGGTATCGTTGTGTTTGACCACGATGTACTTTTTACCCTCACGAGTCTCACAGCGCAGTGCTTGATGTGAGGTTAAGATATTCACGCCACTTTCGGTGAGGGCTTCGTGCGCAAAGGTAGACACTTCAAGATCTTCTTTGATCATGATGCGCTCTGCCATTTCGATTTGCGTCACGTTTGAACCCAAACGAGAAAAGCTCTGCGCCAATTCACTACCGATCGGGCCACCACCAAGTACGACCAGTTTTTTAGGCGCTTCGTCTAGCTCCGAAAATTTATCCCATAATGTATCGCTGGTCACATAACCCGTCTCTTCAATACCAGGTAGTGGCGGTACAAATGGGCGAGCACCAGTCGCGATAACAATCGTACGTGCTGTTAAGGTTTGCGTACCACCATCATTAAGTGTGATTTCTACTGTCCACGGATCAATGAGCTTGCCGTAGCCTTTTAATACTTCCACACCCAAATCAGTATAGCGTTCCACACTGTCATGCGGTGCAATATCAGCAATCACTTTGTGTACACGGGCCATTACTTTTTTAAACGAAAACTGTGGTGTGGTGTTTTCTAGACCGTAGTCTTCACCATGGCGAATTTGCTCTGCGATTTTGGCACTTTTAATCACGGCTTTACTTGGCACACAACCATAATTTAGGCAGTCACCACCCATTTCGCCAGATTCTATTAACGTTACTTTCGCTTTAACGGCAGCGGCAATGTAACTTGTGACCAAGCCACCAGCACCAGCGCCGATTACAATCATGTTGCGGTCGAATTTTTTAGGTTGCGTATAATTTTTATAGACACGACGTTTTTTAAACACGTTTAAAATTCCTTTAGCAATAAATGGGAATATACCTAATAAAGCGAACGATAAAATTAACTTGGGCGATAAAATACCTGACAAGCTTTCTATTTGCGCAAGTTGAGTACCTGCATTAACAAAGACAAAGGTGCCAGCTAGCATACCTACTTGGCTTACCCAGTAGTAAGTCCATGATTTAATAGCGGTAACGCCCATCAATAAGTTAATCAAAAAGAATGGAAATACAGGCACTAAACGTAGGGTAAATAAGTAAAAACCGCCTTCTTTTTCTACGCCAGCATCAATAGCGGCGAGACGTTCAGGGAAGCGTTTTTTAATCGTATCGCGTAGCAAGTAACGTGATGCTAAAAACGAAAGTGTCGCGCCAATACTTGAGGCAAATGAGGCAATGAGCAAGCCTTGAACTAGACCAAATAAAGCACCAGATGCCAACGTTAAGATAGCAGCACCAGGTAACGATAGTGCTGTGACGACGACATACAGTAAAAAGAAGCCACCGATAATGAGTAATGGCGATTGCTCTTTATAGGCATCAAATTGTGCCATTGAGCCTTTTAGGCCATCAAGCGTTAGTAATTCATTTAGGTCGAAGTAAAAAAATCCTATCGCTAATATTGCTATTAATAGTATTAAAAATATTCTCTTAATCATAAAAATTCCGCCTAATAGTAGAGCAAATATTTAATTCATAGGAATTTTCTATGATTAAAAACTTTTGCTGTTTTAATGATGGTAGCAATTGTTTTAAATTGCTTGAATGGTCTACGCGTTTACCTGCAATAAAACAGCTAAGTTGTTAATTTTAATAATATATAACTCAAGTGTCTTTAGCTAGCACTTAATATGATTATACTGTCAAACAATAGACTGTATTTATATTTATGCTATGGGAATGACTTTGCCCATTTTTCGCTTGCCTAGTGTTAATGTATCCCAGTCTCTCAATAAGAAAAGGGCGATACAGGCTGCTAACATTGGCCATGCAGCAAAAAACAATAAGTTATCAAATGGTTGCATATATAAAGCAAAGGTTGAAAGAGTTGATCCTGCATGAGCCAGTAGCAAAATACCATAGGTCCAAGTTTTAAATAATCCAACGACAAATAGTAAGATAAGTATCAACTGAACAGTACCCATAATATAAAATATGGAATCACCCATATTTTCCATGCCATAAAATTTAGACATGACTCCTGCGGCATGTTCAGGATTAATAAATTTATCGAGTGTCCAAAATAAAAAGACAACAAAGATACCCAGTCGAAGTAATAAAAGTGAAAGCGGTAAATGTTTTGGCATAAGTAAATTCTTTTTAATAAGTTTTAAAGTTAGATTCAACAACCTTGATGAATAAAACGAGCATGGATATTTACTTTAGTTAAGCGAAAAACAGACACTTAAAATTATATTTAATTTTTGAGTGAGTGCTCAAATTCAAGCAAAATCTTATCGCTAAATCGGCTAAGAAATTGCATTGTAGCTATTCTTGAATGGTTGTTCAAGTTGATAACGTTGGATAATTCGTTATTATGGCATTTTGTTACCTTTCTCACCTAAATCAGTAACGCTAGCTTAAAGGTGATTGTTTTCTATACAATAAAAAACCCTTTATAGAATTAAGTATTCTACAAAGGGTACATACAATGACAAAGCGAGTATTATAAATATTGAGTATTTACCACATTAAATCATCTGGAATGACATAGGCGGCATAAGGATCGTCTTCTGCTAGCACATCTTCTGACGTGTCGTTGGACACAACCATAAAGCCTTCCATCTTAGAGTCTATACGATCTGCTAATGGGCGAGGAAGTAATGCATAGCCGTCTTCTAATCGTGCAATAACGACATGACCAACTACAATTTGATCGTACAGTTTTTGAGTGATAGAAATTTTTTTAACCTTAGCGTTATCGACAAACTGGTAGCTGACATCGCCACTGATCTCGGTGATTTGATGCTGTTTGATCATTTGGACAATATTGGCTTTTAGCGCCTTCTCCTCTAGAGCTTGCTGCTTTTCTTGATTGAGCTGCTGATCTTTCTCTAACTTTTTGGCTTGTGCCTCAGCCAAGGCTTTTTTTGATTCTAGGCTTTCTGAGTCGCCAGTACGTTTGGCATGCTGCGTTTGCTTGCTGATTTTTTTGGCTTTTTTGCTATCTACCAATCCTGCTTTGAGTAGTTGAGCTTGTAGGGCGTTTTTTGCCATAATTCCATCACCTAAATAAGAATATTTAACTCATAAATGCTAAAAAACACATTGTAGCAAAATTTGTTAACGCATGTGGTCAGACGATGATAAGACCTGATGGATAAATTGATCCAATGTATTCTATTGTAGATACCAATTTACGTGACTGGATGCAGCGCTGTAAATTGGTTACTATCAAGGTAAGGATTTCAGATTTTATAACAAAACAATAAACCATAAAATTTAAGGATAGTTTATGACTACAACACAGCATGTTTTAGCCTGTATTGACGGATCGGCAGTCACTGAATCGGTTTGTGACTATGCAGCATGGTATGCCAGTAAACTGAACATACCGGTAGGGTTGCTACATGTCAGTGAGGTTCCTGCATCGACCAGACGTGATTTATCGGGTGCGATAGGGGTAAACAGCCGCCAGTTTTTATTAGAAGAGCTGACCCAAATGGACGAACAAAGAGCCAAAGTGGTCAACAGTTATAGTAATGCATTGGTGGAAGATGCAAAAAGCCATCTTCAAGCCAATTTTGATGGGGTGAATGTCCGCATCTATCAGCGCCGTGGCAAGCTGTTACCTGCTATCGAGAATTTTCAGACAGAAAATCGTGCTATTGTCATGGGTCGACGCGGAGAAGACCACAAAAACAGTCGCATCAATATTGGTAGTCAAATAGAAACGGTCGCCCGTGCCTCTGATATTCCGATATTGATTTGCTCCGAAAGTTTTAAAGCGCCCAGTTCATATATGATCGCGTTTGATGGTAGCAAAACTGCTATTAAAGCGGTATCGATGGTTGCTAGAAGCCCAGTCTTAAAAGGTTTAGAAGGTAATATCGTTATGATAGGCAGTCACAATGATACCGCTAAACAAAGCTTGAGTGCCGCTGCAGCACAACTAGAAGCAGCGGGGTTTGTGGTGGCAGCTCATCATTTATCAGCAGCTGATGTGGTCAATGGCTTGTTAGCCTTTCAAGCGGAAAACAACATCGATATTATGGTAGTGGGTGCTTATGGACATTCTAAGTTACAACAACTGTTTCTCGGTAGTACCACAACAGAGCTTATCGCTAGCACCTTGTCGCCAGTTATTTTAGTGCGATAATAGCTCAGTTTATCAAACCATAAAGACCTTGTTTGGACACTATTTTATGCTTATTAATGCAGATTTTTCTCGTCGCGCGGTGCTGGAAGTTGAGGAGCAACAATGGATAAATTCACCGCAGAGTGGTGTGGAACGAGTGATGTTTGATCGCGTGGGTGAAGAAAAAGCGCGCGCCACCAGTCTGGTGCGTTATGCTCCAAGTTCTCACTTTCCGCATCACATGCACCCAGGCGGTGAAGAGATTTTGGTATTGTCAGGGACTTTTTCTGCAGATGACACACATTATCCAGCAGGTTGGTATTTGCGCAATCCACCATCGTCAGGTCATACGCCATATAGTGATGAAGGCGCAGTTATATTCGTTAAGCTCAGACAAATGCCATCTGATGAAGATCGCTATGTCGCTATTGATACTCATGATGATGATAATTGGCAATGCCAAGGCAGTCGTGATATCTGTCCTCTGTTTTCTGATGATGGCGAGCAAGTAAGTTTGCAGCGTCTCAATACAGGCGAGGCATTATTTGACGAAAATAGCATTAGTGGTGCTGGTGGTACAGAATTATTGGTTGTAGAGGGCAGTCTAATAGATGATGAACAGGTTTATCAACGAGGTAGTTGGATACGTTTGCCCGTAGGGGAGCAGTCGCAGATAAAAGCAGGATTAGAAGGTGTTACGGTATATATTAAAACGGGACACTTAGAGCAAGTAATAGGTTTGTGACTGGCAATTGACTGAGCCACTTAAGTTTTCTATATTAGCATTATCAATATTCTTATCTATGATTTGATAAAAGCTGGCTATTATTACAATAGCCAGCTTTTTTGTGGTTAGAAGTTTGCTTTTACGCTGACGACCATTTGGCGCTCTGGTCCCATCCAGCAGTTGTTGCTGTCGTAACAAGAACCAACATAGGTCTTATCAAACAGATTATTGATACTAGCACCGACAGTAAGCATAGGGTTTATTTGATAGCTGCCACCAACATCTACCAATGTCACACTTGGTAGTTCATCTGAGTTTTGTTTGTCGATTTGCATCCCACCTTCATAGCGAACCCCTGCATTAAGCGTTAGCTTATCTGTGGCGTAGTAGTCTGTCCATAGTGTGGCTTTGTGTTTCGCTGTTTGTGCTGGCGTGTTACCGACCACATCAGGGTTGAATTCATCTTCTGTAATTTCAGCATCAGTATAGCTGTAGCTTGCCGCGACATCTACCCAGTCATTAAGCATATGACTGCCTGAGATCTCAAACCCTTTAGACGAAATCTCACCAGTTTGGGTTTGATCTCTGTAATTGACGTAATCTGATACCACAACATTTTGCTGATTGATATCGAATACCGCCAATGTTGCTTTGGTGCCACCATCTGAGGATTGATATTTAATACCGGCTTCTAGCTGATCAGCTGTTGTAGGTTTAAAGGGTTCATCAGTATAGTAGTTACTACCAACGATTGGCTGGAACGATTGTGAGTAGCTCACAAACGGCGAGATACCATTATCGAAATCATAAATAGCAGCAAGACGACCACTGGTCTCTGATGCGTCATTGTCAATTTCTTGGTCACTATATATCACACCTTGAGAGGCTTTGGTCTGGTCGGTGAGGCTTTTGAATTTATCATGACGCAAACCTGCCACTACCGTCCAATCTTTCCAGGTCATCTCATCTTGCACATAAAAACCAAGCTGGCTTTGTTCGATGTCCTCATATTGGCTGTAGACATCTAATGGTAGAGTGTCGGCATTGATTTGCGAAAAGTCTGGATCAGACAAATCAAGGTTTGGTGTACCATCTGCGCCAGCATCATAGTAATCAGCAGTGCTATCTGTCTCTTGATATTCAACACCAAATAATAGGTTATGAGAAGTATTTGCTGTATCAAATTGATAAGCCAGCTGGTTGTCTGTGGTCCAGTTTTTCATGCTCTCATCAGTCGTGTAAGCCACACGGTTCAATATCGTATCACTACCGCTGACAAACCCTCCTGAGTTGTACATATTACGCTGCTCTGCTTCAGAGTCGGTATAGCGTAGTATGTGCTTAAAGGTCAACTGATCATTGATATCCCAGTTTACGGTGACACTTGGCATGAATACTTCTTTGCTAAACTTATTCCATTCGTCACCTGCATAGGCATCACTATCTAACTTGCCGTAGCTGGCGTTATAGACAGTACCGACCGCAGGCAATGGGGTAGAGGGCACCATGTTTGGGTCATCTTGATAAAAGAGGTTGGCAAGTACCGACACGTCATCTGTCGCTTGCCATTCAAGCGATGGATTAATCAGTGTGCGTTCTTCTTCTGTGGTTTGCATTTGTCCGTCTTTTTTGCGTTTTAATGCCACAAAACGATAATTCAAGCTGTCTGTGAGCGCCCCTGTTGTATCGATGGCGACTTCTTTTAGGTCTTGGTTACCCAGTCGTAGCTGCACTTCCGTCTCTTGGGTGCTTTGAGGCGTTTTGGCAATTTGGTTGACCATACCGCCGGGTGCTGTATAACCATACAGTGAAGAGGCCGAGCCTTTTACGACCTCTACTGCTTCCGTCGCATAGACATCGACTTGCGGCATGAGGTTCCAAGCCCCATCGTAAGGCAGTCTTAGACCGTCATAAAAATTTGATAAAGTCTTAAAACCACGAACTCTGTTTTCATCAAAGATAGACACTGTACCGCGACTCTCAGAGCTGACGCCTGGCTCATAACGCAGAGCAGCACTGACACTATCAGCTTGGCGTTTTTGTAGCAGGTCTTGATCGATTCTGGTATAGCTCATCGGTGCATCTTCAGGGTCTAATGCAGTTTTTGTACCTGTGCTTCGGTAGCTATCGGCATAGACGGTGATGGCATCTAAAGTAGTCGATGGGACCGCTGTCTCAGTATTTTCTGTATCAGTAGTACTTAGCAAGCTTTCACTATCAGCAGATTCGGTTTCAGCATAAGCCAATTGACTGATACTCATGACCAAGCCAATCTGTACTGCTACGGTAAGGCGTTTTTTTCGGATAGATTCAGAGGTTAAATGAAGCCGCATCATGTTTCCTGTTAAGTAATATGTGTTAAATGGTATTTGCTGAATGTTATAAATTTCACTTTAAGCAAGTGAAAAATTAGAAATAATAATAGCACTAATGATTATTGTTATCATTAAAAGATTACAATGAGACGCTTTTTAGTAAGGTTAGGCGTGATGGCTAACGGTGGCATTTGATTCAGTGGTATTTGATTTTATTATCCTAACCTTGCCTCAATATTATTTAAATTTGACTACGTAAACAGTGGTCTTTAAATAAGTTTTCTCGTATGATACAGCCGATATTATTTTAATAGATTTATGTTGCTAATTAGAGCGTCTCTTAGGCACTCAGAGAGTATTAGAGGTCGTATTTATGAACAGAAGTACAAGTCAATCAACCAATAATAGCCATCGCTATTTTACGGTATGGCGTTGGCATTTTTATGCGGGCATGTTTGTCGCACCTTTTTTGATTGTTTTGGCTGTGACCGCACTTGGCATGTTGTTTATGTCGAACACCGTTGGTCGAGACGGTGATCGTTTGACCATCGCTACGCCAGAATCAACGCAGACAGCACCAGTGTCTACACAAGCCAAAAATGCGCTGAGCACCTTGCCCGATAGCACGCTCGTTAAATATATTGCGCCTCGCGATGCTGATACCGTTGCCTTGTTTCAGGTCAAATCAGAAGACCATACTAATATGGTGGCAGTGAATCCTTATACGGCTGATATCGTCAACAGCACGCCTGCCAGCAGTGGTCTTTATGATACGTTTAATAATATTCATGGCGACTTACTCATCGGTAAGGCGGGTGATTATCTACTAGAAACGGCCGCATCGTTGACTATTCTGATGATTTTGTCTGGCTGGTATCTTTGGTGGCAAAAATGCAAATCTCTCAAAGCCATGTTGATACCTAACGAGGCAGTAACCAATAAGAAAAAACGTTCTTTTATCCGTACCATTCATGCGACATTGGGCAGCTGGGTATCAATTCTGCTGCTGTTTTTTTGTATATCAGGGATGGCGTGGGCAGGCGTGTGGGGCGAAAGACTGGTACAAGCATGGAGCCAGTTTCCCGCAGGCAAGTGGGGCGTTGCTCCGATACCAATGTCGATTGATCATAGTCAACACAGCACCGCAATGACTGAGACAGCGCCAGAACCTCACGTTCATGGTGCAGCCGCGACAGATGCGCCGACACATGGCAGCGTCTTAAACACGGGTAAAACCAAGGAAGTGCCTTGGGTGCTTGAGCTGACGCCGATGCCAGTCTCGGGTACTACCATGGGTAAGGATGGTATCGCACCCAATATACCTATTATGATTGATACGGTAGACCGATATGCTCGTGAAATTGGTTTTACAGGACGTTATCAGCTGAACTTACCACAAGGTGAAACAGGGGTGTGGACGCTCAGCCAAGATTCGATGAGCTATGATATGACGAGTCCGACAGCTGATCGCACGGTACATATCGATCGCTATTCGGGTAATGTTTTGGCTGATATTCATTATGATGATTATAATGCGTTTGGTAAGTTTATGGCGGCAGGTATTGCCATTCATATGGGTACGCTGGGATGGTGGAGTGTACTGGCCAACGTGCTGTTTTGCTTGTTTGTTATCATTATTAGCGTGAGCGGTTATGTCATGTGGTGGCAACGTCGTCCGCGTACCTTGAGTGAGAGGCAGGGACTTAACCCGCCAGCACGAGGTCAGCAGTTCTCTGTTTGGTGGCCGCTTGCCATTCCTTTACTGATAGTCGCGATTATATTTCCAACGGCTAGCATTGCTATTACGGTCATTGCCTTATTGGATTTTTTGGTGATATCGCGCGTGGCATTTTTACAGAAGTTGTTAAAGTAGTCGAATCGCTTTAGGGCGTGTTTTCATTCTGAAATCCAAACGATAAATGGGCGTCTTATAAGAGATCGCCCATTTTTTGAGGTTGATTTTTGCAAATGTGCCGGTCTGATTAATGCTCACTACAACATCGCAATGGCATCCGCACTGGCACGTTGTCGTTCTTCCGCATTGAGTTCAATCAATTTGCCATCCTTCATCAATAGCAATCGATCTGCATGCTCAAAGTAGCCGTCATCATGACTGATGATAAACAGTGTTTTCCCCATTGCTTTGAGTTCAGGTATCAGTGTTTGATAGAACACGCGGCGAAATGCTGGATCTTGGTCAGCTGCCCACTCATCGAGTAGCAAAAACTCCTTTTGTTCAGCAACTGAAAGTAGCATCGCCAATCGCTTCCGCTGTCCCTGTGATAGCTTATCTGTCGATAGTTTATGATCTATAATCTCGATTTTATCTTGCAGCTTTAATTTAGCAATCCAATCATTCACCAGCGCCATGTCAGGATCATCACCTTGATGACCAATCAGTTGTTTAAACAGATGCTGATCGCTAAAGATAGCAGAAAACAGCTGCCTATAATCCGCATTATTCTTTGAGTTATCTTCTGATCCAATGAGCTGATTGTCCATTTGTACAGAACCTGTGGTCGGCGTAAAAATTCCCGTAATGATTTTGGCCAAAGTGGATTTTCCGCTACCATTGGCACCGATTAAAAACACCACATCACCACGGTTCAAAGTAAGATTAACCGATTTTAATATGTTCGTATTCTGCGTCTCGGTTTTGGTACTGTTATAGCGGTAGTCAACGTCCGTCAGCGAGATGGATTGCCAGTCTGTTGCCACATGATCAGTCATAAATTCTGCTTGGTAATCAGCCAATTCGAAAGACTGTATTTTATCCAGTGCTACTTGTGCTGTTTGTAAGGTCGGATAAGCACCAACCGCATGAAGAATAGGCGACTGCATGAATAGAATCGTTAGGGAGAAGGTGGTTGCCACACCCATTGGTATGTCAAGATAATTCGATACGGCAAACACCACGCCAATCGAAGCAAACATCATGATATTAGACCAGTTCACTGCGGATAAATGAAAGGTGTCAGATTTAATGACAGCCTTTTTGTATGCCTTTGCATGGGACAAAAAGTCATCGGAATAGAGCTTTTCGGCGCGGTGCTGATTGAGTGATAACTCCTTACGCCCATCTATAATGGATTGATAATCTTGATATAAAGAATCATTAATCGCTCGCAGTTCTATCAAATGAGTGTAGACATGCTTGACTAAAATGGTACTGATCCAAATCGTCATCACAATCCAAAACAAGATAATGAACAATAGCGGTAACGACAACCAACCTAAGTACAGACCAACACCCACAGACAAAATAATGCCCTGCACCAATTCTGGCATACGCACAAAGGCGACAGTGATGGACTGTATGTCTGCAGATAAGCTGGCAAGCAACCGTGCACTACCCAAATGATCTATTTGCGGCACATGAGTATCGATGATTTGCTTGACCAGCTTTGTCCTGAGCTCATAGACGAACTTGTGTCCCAAGCATGTCAGTGCATACTGTGATAAAAAAGTAGTGATTAATAGCAGTATGACCAAGGCTGAAAAGTAACCCAAACTGAGCAAGGATAAAGTGTCAAAAACAGGCTGACTGATAAAAGTATGATTGATATAAGCAATGATACCCACACTGACGGCGGCATTGATCAAGTTAAGTAAAATGACTTTGAGAAAAGGTAGGCGATAATGCGCCCAAATCATATGATATAAAGAAACGGTAGCGCGAGAGGACATAGTGACTCAGTAAGAGAAAAACATAAAATTTATATGCTATTGATAATCATTAATATTTGTAATATTGTGGCGTTAATCTGTTTATGTGTCAATGTGTTTGTGCTGACAAAGGCCTTTGTTCACAGTGTATACGCCAATTCGTGACATGCCTAAGATCTATGAACCCACCATTTTTAAAATAAAAACATATCTTAGATTTAGTAATTAGTTGACATAATCAACCTTAATCTATATAGTTGCTTGTATCAACTATATAGAAGGTTCTGTATGTCTAAAAATTCATTAAGCGAAACCTTACATCAATTGATGCATACCTATACCAATCTGCTGCTTGAAGGCATCAGACGTCAAGAGCTTGATTTGTCAGTGACGCATATCAGAACACTAAAAGGCGTCTGTCAAAATCCTGAGGTTACCGCAAAATCAATCGCTCAGCATATGCAACGTGACAAAGCACAAATCACTCGTGCCTTGAACGATCTTTTAGTCGCCGATTTAATCGTTAAAAAAGACAATCCTTTAGATGGTCGTAGCCAATTGCTACAGCCAACCGCCAAAGGTAAAGCCGTTATGGCAAAGTTGAACGCTGCAGAAGAGTGGACGAGAGAACAGCTAACGCAGCACTTGACAGTGGCTGAGCTCAACGCGTTTTTACAAGTGAGTAATACTATGATTAGCAATGTCAAAAATAGACAAAGCTAAATGACAAAGCTGTTTGAAACAGCCTATATCAATACGGTAATCGCTCATATTTCAGTTGAGTATTGTTTAAACATGATAAATGAACGTTTTTTTATTTGAAATAGGGCGTGTCTTCATTTCAAAAATGGTGATAAAAATGAAATAAATTGCCGTCAAACAAGAAAAATAGTGCAGATAATATCGGGATATTAACCAGCTATTTGATGATGTTTAGCATGATTTAGCCACTTTTAGCCCATTTAGATGACTATCGGGTGAATTGAAGACACGCCCTAAATATAAGGAAGAGAGTTATGCCTATTATTACGCCTACCAATACATCAGTCACTAAGTTTGAAGGATTGCATCTGTATCATACACCGTTTTCCAACTGTGCCATGCGTGTAAGGATTGCCCTAGCAGAGAAGCAATTAGACTGGACAAGTCATCTTATTGACTTATCTAAAGGCGAGCAGCGCACCAAAGAATATCTGGGAATTAACCCCAATGGTGTGGTGCCAACCTTAGTCGATGAGGGTGTGGTGATTATTGACTCGACGGATATTATCGATTATTTAGATACTACCTATGAGCCAAACTCTTTGCGGCCTGATACTGAGGCTGAACGTCAAGCGATGTACGACTGGATGCATATGGCCAGAGACAATCATCTATCTATAAAAACGTACATGTATTATCAATTAGGTGCCACGGGCCTTAGCGAGGCAGTATTGGCAGCATATCGCAAAAACCAAACCTACGACAAAGCACTGTTAGAGTTTCATGAACATCGTAGCAAACACGGCTTTAGCCAAGCGGATATCGATAAAGCAACGGCAGTGCTCGATGACTGTTTTGCAAAAATGGATGCGCGTCTCAAAGATCACGATTGGCTGGTTGGCGATACCTTTTCGTTGGCAGACATTACTTGGATTCCGCAACTGGTTGTTTTAAATAGAGCAGGCTATCCTTTTGCTCAATATGCACATTTTGAGCGCTGGAAAAACATGGTTATGGCTCGCCCTAGTTTTAAGCAAGCGGTGACTGATTGGTTAAAGTAAGGGTAAAGTAACCGACGACCGCAGAATGACCATAAAGCAAAATGATAACAACATAAAATGATGACGATAAAAAACGGTTCAATCCTATAAAACATTTAATGCAAGAGAAGAGGCTTATAACTATGATCAATCAAAAACCTGTACGAGAAGTTATGACCGTCACTGACAAGCAGACGTTAACGCCGCACTATATTCGTATCTGTCTAACCGCGCAGCCCGATACGATTGCTAATATCGCGACCATGACCATTGGGGCGAATAACAAAGTTGCCATACCGATAGACAAAACTCAGGCGCTTGATTTAGAGGATAAATCAAGCTTTGTAATACGTACCTATACCCATCGCGGCGTTGATGTCGAAAAACAGCAGATTTGGATTGATTTTGTCGCCCATGGTGATGAAGCGCCCGCTTCGGGCTGGGCCACGCATGCGCAAGTAGGTGATGAATTGGGTGTGATGATGAAGCCTAAAAACAAAGCACTTTGTCCTGAAACAGACCATATTCTATTAGTGGGTGATGCCACGGCTATACCTGTATTAGGCGCGATCTTACAAGACTTGCCTGCTACTACTAGCGGCCATTGTATTATTGAGGTGCATGATAAAGAGGACGAGCAAGACTTGCCAACTGAAGCCAATATGACTATGACATGGCTACATAACGCAGATCCTATGCATGGTAGCCAACTGGTTAATGCTGTGAAAGGACTTACGTTACCAACAGCAGGACAAAGCCGTTTTGCTTACATTGCTAGCGAGTTTGCCTCAGTCAAAGCCATTCGTCAGTATTTAAAAGGAGAGCAACAGTGGTCGAAAGACGAGCTATATGCTTTTTCTTATTGGAAAGCGGGTGTCGCTGAAGACCAGTCTGCGAGTGCTCGACGCGCAGAAAAAGACGCAGATTAGGGTGTGGTGCATTGTTTTTTAAATGATGACACACCCTAACGTTATTTACTAAAACTATTCACTAAAAACTACTCGCTAAAAGCTATTCACTAAAAATGATGACATTGTTGGTATCGAGTCCGACTTTATATGAAGAGATTTTAGTGTCGACATCGTCTAGGCATTGTCCAGTCGCAAGATTAAAGCGTTGTTTATAAATAGGCGAGGCGACATAGAGTATCTCTTCATTGCTACCAGTATCGTCAGAAATGGTAGTGCCGCCAATCAGTCCACGTGACAGCACATTGGCATGGCTAAAGGGATCGTAATTATCAAGAGCAAACAAGTCATCTTGTTTGGTGCGAAAAACAGCAATTTGCTTACCATTTATCAGTGCGCACACACCAGTTTCGGGAATGATATCGTCAAGTGTGCAAATAGTATGTTGGTTCATGAGGTGTTGTCCTTAAGTGTATACCGCTACGATTAATGAGTTTATCAGCGACAAAAGTAGCTGGTCGTTAATGGATTGGCGGTCAGTTGATTGATAAGGCTCTGTGAGTGGCAATCCATTCCAGAGCCATTTATCTTATTATCCTCTCTGTTTTTGAAATGAGAGTAGACTCAAGCCAGTTTTACTAAGCCAATTCAACCAGTTTAATAGCCGTTTTCTCGGCGTCAGTGGCGGGGCGTATTTGCTCTCGTTCTTGAACAAATACCACGTTATCATCGCCTTGCTCACTGTTCACAAAATGGCGGAAGCGTTTGAGCTTTTCGGTATTGGTAATGGTGGCTGCCCACTCGCATACGTAGTTATCAATTAGCAGCTGCATCTGTGCTTCAAGCTCATCAGCAATGCCTAAACTGTCGTCAATAATGACCGCTTGTAAGTACTCAAGTCCGCCCTCCAAGCTTTCGCGCCATTTAGAGGTGCGTTGGAGTTTGTCAGCTGTTTTGATATAAAACATGATGATACGGTCGATGTATTTGACCATGGTTTCGGTATCGAGATCGGTCGCGAATAGTTCCGCATGACGCGGAGTAATACCACCATTACCGCAGACAAATAGGTTCCAACCGTTTTCTGTGGCAATCATGCCAAAGTCTTTACTTTGTGCTTCAGCGCATTCTCGCATACAGCCCGACACGCCCATTTTAATTTTGTGCGGTGAGCGCACGCCTTTATAGCGATCTTCTAATCGTAATGCGAGGCCAATACTGTCATCGACGCCATAACGACACCAGTTATTACCAATACAAGATTTGACGGTACGCAACGATTTTCCGTAGGCATGGCCTGTTTCAAACCCAGCCTCTACTAATTGGCTCCAAATATCTGGTAGCTGCTCCATGCGCGCGCCAAACAGATCGACCCGCATCCCACCAGTGATTTTGGTATATAAGTTGAACTCTTTGGCCACTTGCCCAAGCACGATGAGTTTGTCTGCGGTAATCTCACCACCTGGCACGCGAGGCACTACCGAATACGTGCCATCTTTTTGGATGTTGCCTAAATAGTAATCGTTGCTGTCTTGTAGTGGGGTTAATTCAGATTTGAGTACATGATCGTTCCAGCATGAGGACAAGATAGAAGCCACAGCGGGCTTGCAAATCTCACAACCATGACCGCTACCATGTGAGGTCAGCAGCTCATCAAAGGTTTTGATGCCATGTACGCGAACCAAGTTATATAAGTCTTGGCGCGAGTAGGAAAAATGCTCGCATAAATCATTGTTCACCTCAAAACCAAGCGCGGCTAGCTGATAGCCAACTGTGTCCTTCACCATCGGCGCACAACCGCCACAGCCTGTACCTGCACTGGTTGCTGCTTTTACATCAGCAATGGAATAGGCACCGTTTTCAACTGCTGAACAAATGGTGCCTTTTGTCACGTTGTAACAAGAGCAAATGGTTGCGGTGTCTGGTAAGTTTTCGATGCCCATGGTGGGTTTTTCGACATTGGGTAATATGAGGCTTTCAGGGTGAGCAGGTAGGTCGATATCATTTAGATATAGCTGTAATAAATTATTATAATCCTCTGTATCACCTACTAATACGGCACCTAATAGTCGTTTGTTATCAGCAGTGGTGACCAGTTTTTTATAAATCCCTTCGGCAGGATTTTGATACAAATAGCTTAAGCTACCATCAGTTTTACCATGGGCATCGCCAATACTGCCGACATCAACACCCATTAGCTTCAGTTTGGTACTCATATCAGCACCAGTAAAGATTTGTGCTTCTTGCCCCGCAATTTGGGCCGCGCAAATGCTGGCCATGCTATAGCCAGGTGCGACCAACCCAAAGACTTTATTGTCCCACACCGCACATTCGCCAATAGCGTACACATGGTCGGCGTTAGTACGGCACTGACTATCAATCAAAATACCACCACGGCCACCCATCTCAATTCCGCATTCGGGGTTGCTTTTAATGATGCTGTCTTGTGGTCTGATACCGGCACTAAACACGATCATATCGGTGTCTAAACTAGTGTCGTCGGTAAACTGCATGGTTAGGCAGTGCGTGTCTGTACTGGTTTCATTTGGGTCAAACAGAGGATTGGTTATAATTTCTTTGGTGTTCTTACCCGTCAAAACGGTGACGCCCAAGGCTTCAATTTTGCGCTTTAAAATCTCGCCACCAGCAGTATCCAACTGAACGCCCATCAACTGCGGGGCAAACTCAACCACGTAGGTCTCAAGACCCAATGTGACCAATGCCTTTGCGGCTTCAAGACCTAATAAACCACCACCGACCACCACACCTTTTTTGACGGCAGGTAATTCAGCAATAGCCAAGATTTCATCCAAATCGGCAATGGTTCGGTATACATGGCAATGGGCGTGTTCGCGGCCCGGAATAGGTGGTACAAATGGGTATGAACCAGTGGCCAATACTAACTCGTTATAGTTAATCTGTTCACCTGATTCTGTCGTAATGCATTGTGTAGCTGCATCGATATTTATGATGCGCTGGTTTAGATGCAAGTTGATCTTTGACAACTCATAAGCACTCAAGTCTACCAAATTCAGCTTACTGGCATCTTTATGCTCAAAATAGCTCGACAAATACACACGATCATAAGCGGGGCGATCTTCTTCAGCAAAGACATGAATATCAAACTGTTGATGTAATCCTTGCTCGATGGCTCTTTCAATAAAATGATGACCAACCATACCATTGCCAATCACTACTAAATTGCCTTTGTTTTCTGTGCTCACTGTCGTGCTATTCATATGCCTATCCTTAGTAATGGGTTGCTTCATTGTGGCCGCTATCTATTAATCCTCAAATGATTCACGACTAACTGGTTCAACAATCACTGATAAAAATCCTTTAATACTACTGATACAGAGCATTCAATAATCATGCCAGTGCGTAGGATGTTGAGGCGTTCTATCGCTATAGTGCATCACTAGAATGAGCTGTCATGGCATAGCCTGCTTATGTCTGAATGTTTTTGAGAAGCTAGTAATAAGATTGTTTTAGGTAATGAAATTATGATGAATAATAATGACTTAGCGTATTACATCTACGGTGCATGCACCAAAATAGATGAGTGCTTGCCCCAAATTGGTTGTTATTAATGTTGTTGAGACAGGCAAGGTGTACGGTTTGGCAGTACTGTTTTTATGACTAATAAAAAAATAATTTATACCTCGATAACTATCGTATAGCTACTGTAAACATGACCTAAAGAGTTTTTGTAGTATCAAATAAAAGGTCGTTTTTATACTGACTTTTAATATTTATAAAGCCAAATGGCACAAGCATTGCATTGCTTTACATTGTGTTGACGCCCATTCTTTTTGAATATTTCTCAGCTTAAGTAACTGTTTTTGGCGCATTTAAAGGCTAATACTCAGATTGAAAACACGAAAAAATACTTAGTTTTATTGCTTAATTCTAATAATTAATTTGAGTACCTGTTTTTGATGGTTCGTTTGAATACTTAGCATTTTAAATACTTGGCATTTTAAATACTTAGCATGTTGTCATTAACCAAAAGTTAATCATTTGAGGAAGTCGCCTATGTCATCATCAACCCCCGTTGCACCCAGCAGCGATAAGCTGAATGTCTTATCATTTACGGGCAAAAATAAAATCCTACATTTAGGTTGGATGGCATTTTTCCTAACTTTTTTTGTTTGGTTTAATCATGCGCCTTTTCTATCAGCGATTGGTGAAACACTTAATCTGACTAAAGATCAAGTCAAAACTTTGCTTATATTGAACGTTGCCTTGACCATTCCTGCTCGCGTTATTATTGGTATGTTGACCGACCGTTTTGGCCCACGCATTGTTTATGCTGCGATTTTGTCCATTGGCGCGATTCCCTGTTTTACCTTTGCGTTCGCCCAAGATTACAATACCTTGGCGCTGTCACGTTTCTTACTGGGGTTTGTCGGTGCAGGTTTTGTAGTTGGTATTCGTTTGATGAGTGATTGGTTTCCGACCAATGAGCTAGGCACAGCAGAAGGCATTTATGGCGGCTGGGGTAATTTTGGTTCGGCAGCGGCAGCACTATTATTGCCAACGATAGCGATCGGTGCAGCAGCGGTGTTTGGCGGTGATGAAGGTTGGCGTTATGCAACGGCTACTTCTGGTGTGGTCATGGCAATTTATAGCGTGATTTTTTATAAAATGGTGCGCAATACGCCCAAAGGTGCCACCTATTTTAAACCCAAAAAATCGGGCGCTATGATGGTGACCTCATCAGGTGATTTTTGGTTAATGATGATTTTTAAGCTGCCGATGTATTTGGCATTGGCTTTGCTCGCATGGAAGCTATCACCTGCAGGCGTAAGCTTGCTCAACCAGTCTAGCGTTACCTTGGTTTATATTGTTCTTGCGATTTTATATGTGTATGAATTCATCAGTAGTTATCGCTTTAATAAGGATGTGTTTACGACGCCAGTACCTGCGGCGCATCGTTATGACTTTAAGCAAGTCGGTATTTTAAATATTTTGTACTTTGCTACTTTTGGTTCAGAGTTGGCGGTGGTGTCGATGCTACCATTGTTTTATCAAGAGACCTTTAGTCTATCTATTGTGATGGCAGGGGTGTTGGCGTCGAGCTACGCCTTTATGAATTTAATGTCACGCCCAGGTGGCGGCTGGCTGAGTGATAAGTTTGGCCGAAAAATCACCTTGTTGATTTTGACGGCGGGTCTAGCCATTGGTTATTTATTGATGGGCTTTTTAGATTCATCATGGCCATTGGCGTTGGCGTTATTAATCACTATGTTTTGCTCGTTTTTTGTGCAAGCGGGTGAAGGAGCAGTTTTTGCGGTGATTCCATTGATTAAACGCAGTATGACAGGGCAGTTCGCTGGTATGACAGGAGCTTATGGCAATGTGGGTTCGGTTGTGTATTTAACAGTACTGAGCTTGGTGTCTTATCAGGTGTTTTTCTTTGTGATTGCGGCAACTGCTGTACTTGGATTTTTAGCATTGTTTTTCTTAAAAGAGCCAGAAGGTGTCATCATTGAAGAAATGCCAGATGGTACGTTTGCTGAAATTCAAGTGAGCCATAAATAGCTTGAGGCAATGAAAGATGACAAAAATGCTCAAGCGTTACACCTCAAATCAGATATTTGTGTATCAGGATGGTACACGACAAATAGCAGCTGCTATAGACACTGGTATGTTTGTTGGTAAATATTTTGATATGAATACGGATATGAGCGCAAAGCATATGTCATCAAAATCGTTTTTGAGTCAGCCTAGCATTGATGACAATACTGATATCAATGCTAAGGTTGAAAGCAATACGAATTCTGACTTTGATGTCAATATCAGCATCCATGCTAATAGTCATTCTGCTAGTGCTTTGTGGTGGCTTGATTTTTTTACCATGGCAGGGCGTAAAGCAGAAAACGAAGACAGTATGCTAATCACTACTTGTTTACTGCCATCCTATTTAGATTCAATATCACCAGATGCTGATATGTCAAAAGCGCGTAGTAACTCTAAGGATACAGCCGTACAAGCACCTTTATTGGTACTCAT
>NZ_JBQSVL010000052.1:0-22420 GCF_052376215.1 Psychrobacter sp. AOP7-B1-24 | reverse complement strand
TATTTTTTAACTACACAGGACTAAACGCAGAAGGTGGGTTCGTCAATGACTATTTGGTCAATGGCTTATTCGGTATTATCGGTAAACTTTTTGTCAACTCACTCAAAATGTTGGTTGTACCTTTAGTACTTATCTCATTGATTTGTGGTGTCTGCGGTATTGGTGATATTCGACTACTTGGTCGCATCGGTACAAAAACATTTTTCATGTATATGCTAACAACTGCTTTAGCGATTGCCACCGCAATTGGGCTTGGCTCGTTATTTGGTATTGGTAAAGGCATGGACTTAGCATCTGAGGCCAGCTTTGAAGCAAAGGAAGCGCCACCTCTCATTGATGTTTTCTCAAATATCGTTCCATCCAACCCCATTAGCGCCATGGCCAATGGTGACATGCTATCGATTATTTTCTTTGCGATTTTGATTGGTATTAGTATTTTGATGGTGGGTAAGCCTGCTAAAGGTTTGGTCCAAAGTTTAGAGCTGATTAATGAAGTTATCTTAAAAATGGTAACCATCATTATGAACCTAGCACCTTATGGTGTGTTTGCGCTGTTAACCAAAGCCATGGCTGATCTTGGTTTGGACTTGATCGTGTCTCTATTTGGTTATGTCGCTGTATTGATTGGCTCATTGGCCTTCCACTTCTTTGTCACCATGATGATCGTCTTAAAGCTGTTTTCAGGACTATCAATCAAAACGTTTTTGGCAAAAATGCGTGAAGTGCAAATCTTTGCATTTAGTACCTCAAGCTCAAATGCGACCATTCCAGTAACGTTGCGTACCGTTACCAAGCGTATGGGTGTAAATAACTCTGTAGCGTCGTTTACGGTTCCTTTTGGTGCCACCATCAATATGGATGGTACCGCTATTATGCAGGGTACAGCGACCATCTTTATCGCTAACTTGTATGGGATTGACTTAGGTATTACTGAGTATCTGACCGTTATCTTAATGTCAGTACTGGCCTCTGTCGGTACTGCTGGTGTGCCTGGTGTTGGTCTAATTATGCTGTCTATGGTATTTGCACAGGTTGGCCTACCAATCGAAGGTATTGGCTTGATCTTAGGTGTTGATCGCCTGCTGGATATGTTACGTACTGCTGTTAACGTTGGCGGTGATGCCGCAGTAACCACTATCGTGGCAAAGTCCGAGGGCAAAATGGACTTGGCTATCTACAATGACGCTGACGCTGGTACAAAAGAAGTGTTTGATGGTCATATTGATGAAGACAATGAACGCGCATTCTCTGAAGTTATGAATGATGGCATAATGGGTAGTGAGTATGACGATGTCGATCGCCGAAGTTAATACCATAGCTACGCAATAAATAACCTAAAAGTAAAAAACCTCAGTCATATTGGCTGAGGTTTTTTTTGACGCTTACACCACTCACAGGATGAAGAACTTTAGGGATGAAGGTTTTGAGGAAGGTAAATGTAAACAATACGCCCTAACTAACCAAAAACATATTTAGTAATCATCGCCAAACACACCAACACAATCATCGGACGAATCAGCTTACTGCCACCTTTAACCACCATGTGTGAGCCAAAGTATGCACCTATCGTCTGCCCGACCATCATAGCCAAGCCTACTTTCCACAAAACATTGCCACCTAATATAAAAAATATTAACGAGCCAATATTGGTCGATAAGTTCAATATTTTGGCAGCACCTGTCGCCTCAATGATTTGACGACCGCGTAGTGCCACGTTACCAAGCGCAAAAAACATACCTGTGCCTGGACCAATATAACCGTCATAAAAGCCAATCACTGGCGCGACGAGTTTTTGCCACTTACTCTCACTAATGCGCGGTGCTGCTTCTACCTCGCCAAGCCTAGGCGCAAACAAGGTGTAAATACCAATGGCGGCAATTAAAAATGGAATCAACTTTTCTAGCATATCTGGAGGCGATAGCTGTACAGCAATTGTCCCAATAACAGAGCCAAGAAACGCGGCGATAATAGCCACTTTTATGCGTTTTGGTTTCACCACGCCTTTTTTGATCATAGTGATAGAAGCCGCCAACGCACCGGATGCAGCTTGCAACTTGTTCGTACCAAGTGTCAGTACTGGTGGGATATTCGCTAGTAGCATCGCTGGTATGGTCAATAAACCACCACCGCCTGCAATGGCATCGATGAATCCTGCCAATGCTGCCACCGCAGTAAGCATTAAAATAACCTCTAATGAGAGCGATAAATCCATGACACTGACCTACAAAATTTATGATAAAAAAGAAAAAGCCTTAAAGCTTGGCTTTGGAAACTAAATTTAAAATACTGTTATTAAAGTTGCTGCTGAAGTAGCATTTAGGATAACTATTGGTTTTGCTAGGGCGTGTCTTCATTTCAAAAATGGTGATAAAAATGAGATAAATTGTCGTCAAACAAGAAAAATAGCGCAGATAATATCGAGATATTAACCAGCTATTTGACGATGTTTGGCAAGATTTAGCCATTTTTAGCCCATTTAGATGACTATCGGGTGAATTGGAGACACGCCCTAATATCGCTCATTATAAAGATAAAGGGGCAAAAAAAACCAAAAACATGACAAAGTCTGTTAAATTTGTCTAACCACTCCATAAATACTTAATATAAGAGTCGTCTGGTTCAAGAATGTAACAAACGACTTTAAGACGTATTTTGTTGTGTATATTAATAAGAGTATGAGAGACTGTTCTTGTCTATCTACCACCTGATAAAAGGCAGTAGTATAGACGCTTGAAGTTATTGAACTATTTTGTAATTCGTTTTTAGTAGATGAGGATGATATGGCAATACGAAGGATTAAAGCATTTTTTGAATTTGAGGCAGCAGGCGGTATCGTTTTAGCCTTGGCTGCTGTTGCTGCAATGATTATTGCTAACTCCCCTCTTAACGTGTGGTATGAAGGCTTTATCCACGCACCTGTTGCTATCCAAATTGGTGATTTTGCCATCGCTAAAGACGCCCATCACTGGATCAATGATGGTCTGATGGCAGTGTTCTTTTTCTTAGTTGGTCTTGAGCTCAAGCGCGAAGTCTTAATCGGTGAGCTATCCAACGTCAAACAAATCATACTACCCGCCGGTGCAGCACTGGGCGGCATGATTGCACCAGCGATTGTCTATCTGCTCTTTAACTACCATGAACCAGAATTTTGGAAAGGTTGGGCCATACCTGCGGCAACCGATATTGCTTTTGCTCTCGGGATATTGAGTCTACTTGGTAGTCGCGTACCCAACTCTCTCAAGGTCTTCTTAGTATCCATTGCCATATTTGATGATATTGGTGCGATTTTAATCATTGCGCTATTTTATACCAGTGAGCTGTCATTAGAGTCATTAGCGTTAGCTGGTTTGTGTCTGCCATTCTTGTATATGCTTAATCGCCGCAACGTCACCAGTATCACGCCTTATCTGCTCATTGGTGTGATTATGTGGGTTGCCGTGCTCAAGTCTGGTATTCATGCCACTTTAGCTGGTGTGGTCTTGGCACTGTTTATTCCAATGTTTGACCGTACGGATCCGGAGCATTCTCCGCTTGAAGAGTTAGAGCACGATCTGCACAATACAGTGGCTTTCGGGATTTTACCAATATTTGCATTTGCCAACTCTGGCATCTCGCTCGAAGGTGCAGGCGTTGCTGAATTGTTCCATTCAGTACCTCTTGGTATCGCTGCTGGCCTATTTATCGGTAAGCAAGTTGGTGTCATGATAATGTGCTGGTTGATCTTTAAGCTCGGTATATCAACCATGCCTAGAGGTATGAACTATAAGCAAATCTATGGTGCAGCTTTGCTATGTGGTGTAGGCTTTACTATGAGCTTGTTTATCGGTGGCTTAGCCTTTGCTGGCGAAACCACTCTATTCGATGAGCGCCTCGGTATTATTATGGGTTCAATCGTCTCTGGCATAGCAGGTTATATCATGCTTAAAGTCAGCCTAAAAGACAATGTGAGTGGCACCTCAGTCGATCTGACTCGTCCGCAACCATAAAACTATGACCTAAAACCATGACCTAGAGCGCGTCATCATTAAAAACGCTTCCGCTAACATAAGCGGAAGACGTTTTTATCATAAACAGCATACTGATAAGCGTTTTTTAATATGAAGATGTTTCGATTAGCGTCAGTAGTTATAGGAGATTACTATGCAACAGCTTGTACGGCGGCTTTCGCTGAGCCTACCCATTCTTGGTAGCATGTTTCTATTATCCAGCTGTGCCACGCTGTCAAAGCAAGAGTGTCTAATCGGTGACTGGCAAGCCATTGGTTACAACGATGGCGTATCAGGTTATCAATCAGACCGCTTAGCATCACATGCCAAAGCTTGTGCCAAAGCCAGCGTCACTCCTGACTATCAAGCATGGGAACGCGGTCGCCAATTAGGGCTCAAGCAATACTGTATGACTGACAACGCTTACAACCTTGGCAGACGCGGACGTGAGTTAAACAATGTCTGTCCAGCTGCGATAACAAGCACTCTGCAACAAGCAAATCAGAAAGGTCTTGACCAATACAACTTAGAGCAACAGCTAGAAAATGATCAGCGACTATTAAAAGAGTATCGAGAAGAATTTGATAAGCTTAAAAGTGGTGAGATGTTGGGATTTGATAATGAAAAAGAAGCGCGCAGACGTCTGTTATCACTTGCTGATGATTTACGCCAAACCAGACATCGTATCAATACAGCACAAACCCAACTCGACTTATTAGAGCAGATGAATAGCTATGGATTCAACTGATAAACATAAGGCAGATATTATTAATAGCCGTCTACAGCATAAACCGTCATCGGCCTCTTACCTACGTCATGGGCGTACTACTGCGATTGATGACCACAGTGACTTACAAGTCTTAAAGCGGGTCAAACGCTATTTATTACCTAAAAACTTCGTTCTCTCACAAGATTTATTGAATGAGATCGTTTCAGGCTATGATATTGGCGATCCACTAGCGGACGCATTAGCCACTGAAGGCATCCGTTTTGCAAAGCCCTTGCAGAAGCTCATCATCGACGAAAAAGTAGATAACGACCTCATACAGAATCCATCATTTGTCACCTTAACAGAGCAGCTGAGTAGCCAGCCAGATTGGTTCGATCCAAAGCTGGCACAAATTGGTGCGGTCGCCTATCGCCGCTATCCACTGATGTTGATCTGGTTATTGCGCAATGTCGCATTGATGGCAGGCTATAGCATTCCCGCGCTCTCTCTGCCTCTGATTCAAACCGGCGCATTGATGCATGATGCCCTGCCACGATTAATGCGTACTTACGCTTATATATTGGCTGTTTCTGAACATCCTCAAGCGAGCGTGCGTAATGGCCAAAAATCTACTGCTGGAGTGTTGGCGATTGGCTCTGAAGGTTGGCGACAATCTATCAAGGTGCGTCAAATTCACACCTTGGTACGACAAAACTTGCTAAAAGGTAAAGGCAACGCTGCCAAAGGCGTCATCTCAGATATCGAGCAACATCGTAACCCTGATGGCAGTTGGAACACGGATTACTGGGGTATCCCGATTAATCAAACCGATATGATTGCCACGCATTTACAGTTTTCATTGTTGATTATGCGTGGACTGCGACTGTTGGGTGCACGTATCAGCACCGAAGAAGCGGAAGGGATTTTGCACCTATGGAATCTCGCCAGCTATTGGATGGGCGTTGATTTAGATCGCTTACCAAAAAACGAATCTGCCTGTTGGGAATGGCTCTATACCTACCTATCTATTCAGCAGCTTGATTTTAAAATGGGACAGCCATTGGCAAAAGCCCTACACGACTTACCGCGCCAGATTATGGGTGAAGACAATCGACGTGGGCGCTTCGTTGAAATGGTTAACGCCAGTGTGACGCGGACATTAGTCGGTGATGATATCGGTGATGGATTGGACTTACCAAAATCTAAGATACGTTTTGGCGTGCTGTCTTCAGTACCCATTCTGTTTGCGCTCGATACTGCTCGGCAACACAATCAAACCGTTGCAGAAAAACTGGAAGCGTTCCGATCCAAGCGTCAAGACAACATGAATTGGTGGCTAAAGAAAAACGATGATTACTATAAATAATCATAATATAGTCGATTCAATATAATTTGGATACAAGGAAGGCAAGTGAAAGTACTACAAATATTAGGCTAAGCGAGACTGACACCGTATCCAATTTATAGAGGAGTGACTATAGCCTTATATTAAAAGCTATAACCGCGTATCTTGCACACGGTAATACCATTCAAGCTGCCGATCAAACCCAGTTTCTAATAAGCTAGCAATCACTCGTCCTGTCAGCCCCCATACCGTCTCACCATCGATTTGCCAACTGGGCGTCAGTAGTGTCGCTTTTTCATCTTGCATCGTATATTCCACCGCATATTCTACGGTAGGCTGAATCATTAGCGATTCAAAGTCTGCCCAAAAAATACGGGATATTTCGCCAAGTTCAGGCACTAAAATTAAATCCGGAGCAATGAGCGCCACAATCGGCCTAACGCTCATACCGCTCTTAGAAGTTTGAATGGGTAGTTGACCGAGCAGCTGTACTTTATCGGGTGGTAATGCCGTCTCCTCACAAGCCTCGCGTACAGCAGTGACCACATTATTGCCATCACCTATCTCATACTTACCACCCACACAAGACACTTCACCTGCATGGCTATTCATGTGCGCAGCCCGAAGTGTCAATAGTAACTTAGGATGCCGCTCATGAGTAATGGCGACCAGTACAGAGGCATCAGCAATCGGTGTCTGATATAAACTGTCTAAAATTCGGGTACTCTGAGACGGGTGATAAGTATCATGCATGGCCGAACTGGTCATGATTCCATTGAGGGTTTCATGCTGTACCCGCTCAGCCAACCTCCTGAGTGTTGGATAACGAATGAGAGTTGGCACAGCGACTGACCATTCATCAAAACTTAAAGACTGCGAGGGAAGTAACATTATAAATGCCCTATAATTTTATCAATATAACGCTTTAATATACCCTAAAAAGCATAGCAAAATTAATCGATTGCAAGCGTGCTGTTTTATTATTAATACTATTACGCCAGTAATTTATGTTATGTTAGGCAAAAGAACCGTTACTGTAATCGAGTCTAATTCATGTCGATATAAGGAAGTAAGGAAAATGCTCTAACGGATTTATGGCAGACAGACTGCCTAGAGCGTATCATCATAAAATAAGAATTATAACTTTTAAAATAACGATGTCTTTTTTATTCTTATTATCATTATATAAGGCAGTTGATATATGCGCTATTGTCTCCAATGTGGCCATGAAGCAGAAAGAAAAATACCAGCCACGGATAATGTTCCGCGTTTGGTGTGCCCAAAGTGCCACTATATCCATTATGAAAACCCAAAAGTGATTTGTGGCTCCTTGGTCATACATGAAAACAAAGTACTGTTATGTCGCCGTGCGATTGAGCCACAATATGGTTTATGGACGTTGCCCGCAGGATTTATGGAAAATGGCGAAACCATGGCAGAGGGTGCTGCACGTGAGAGCTTTGAAGAAGCGGAAGCAGTGGTTATCAACCCACATTTATATTGTCTGTACGATATTCCAGATATTGGGCAGATATACTCTATTTATTTGGCTGATCTCAAAGACGGTGCTTACGGTATCGGCTCTGAAAGCCTTGACTGTGCGTTATTTACTGAAGCAGAAATTCCGTGGGATACCATTGCCTTTGAAGCCGTACGTCGCACTCTGAAAAGCTATTTTGAAGACCGTAAAAATTTCGATCAACACGCCGACTTTCCTATTCACCAAGACCATGTCGGTAAAGACCAAAGTATCAAACGTTTTTAGTAACATGACGATTCGTTACGTTATTAGATTACCCAAAAAAGAGCCTCTTTTCTTATAAAGCAGTGGCTCTTTTTTATATTGAAAACTGAGAATATAGGCTTAATTCAAATAATTATTTAAGAAGACATCAATCACTAGACGGCTTTATCATTTGTCCCATAAATAAAATGGCATTGGTTGGTTTGTGATAAATCATATAAATGAACGGATGATCTGCCTTAAATACGATGGGAATGATAGGTTCCTGCTCTTCTTCCTCTGAAGCAGCCATTTCCATCACTGCTGTGGCTGCTGCTGCCTCTGTTCCCAACTCATCCACTTGTATCACGGCCTGATGGACGACTTTATCAAATACCAGCGGTACAGTTTCGTGATACCCTGAAAAATCAGCAGCAGATGAAAAAGCCGTTGGCATACCCATCGTCATCAGCTTATTAGCCACTTCTTCGTCTCTTACATCCATTTTAAATTTGGGCAGATATAAATCAATATCCTCGTAATCAAAATTCGCTTGCCATGATGTTATTTTTTCAGTCGTTAACGATGCCATTAGTTGCTGTAAGCTTTGCTGATTAGAGACTTTGGGCAGTATCACCATCATGGATATATTTTGCCCTACGTAAGGCAAGTCGATGACCTGTGCTTGGCTGTCTTCAACGTATTGAAATCCATTGTATTGATGCATCATCTCTACCGTTGGCGCACTGGTAGCATTATCTGTCATCTGGAACGTTTCAAACGGCATCGACTCAGTACTACCATCATAAAACTCATGGTACCAAGCTCCTTTAAAATAAAGCGCATTGGTTAACACACTTCGCGTTGTCTCATCAAAGCCATCAATCGGTATAATCTGTGGAATAAGCCCATGAGTCTGTTTGGCGATCGCGCGATTGATAGTTTTTCTTGCCGACTCTGGATCGTACATAAAATCTACTGGATTAACTTCTACCTGTAAGTAACGATTTACATTATCTAGATAAGTTGGACTTGGCTCTAATCCTTGCTGCACCCATAATCCATTAGTGCTAGACAACATGTAGTTTGTATTGGGTCGATTGAGTTGGTTGTAAAGCGCTGCGGCATTCGGCAGCATCTCATCCACTTCAGGATAATCAAAGACTTGTTGTATCTCATCGTAGGTATCGCCTTTGGCACCCACATATCCAAGTGCTATGGCTGAAGATATGCTATAAGGAGAAAATACTAGATTGTCTAATGTGTCATTTTTAGTCAGTTGGTGATACATCTTGATCGCAAAGTTATTATTAGCAGTAGCAATATTTTGAGTACCCTCTGCTGTGGCTGTTGACTCATCTGCTGGTGTAAATTCTTTTTGTAGATAAGCAGATGTATTGTCTGCTTCTTCCTCAACAAAGGTATCGTCTTCAATCGCGGTCTCAGTGGCTGACACAGTAGCCATCTCTGATCTATCACAACCTGCGAGTAATAGCACTAATATTGACGCTGGTACGCCTGCCCAATGGATAGCTCTATAAAACCTCATTATATTCCTTATAATTTATACCAACCTAATGTTGACTAATGATTTTGGTTACCTTGTCCAGTAATGTCAACTTATATATTGAGCGGCATCAGATACTAAATAAAGAAAAGAAAATGCTATACACACGAAAACGACCTAAACTAACGCCGCCAATAGCGCTGTATCAACCAAAGGCTGAAGAAAATTAAAATATAGTTTACGATGAGGAACAACACACCTGCGATAGCAATAAAGCTTTGAAAACCGACCATGCTTAACTCTGACCAAGTAAATTCAAGCCCTCCAAAAAACTGCGTCATAAATACTATAGCCATTATCAGTAGCAATATTGCCGATAGCAGTGCCATGCGATTACATTCTGTTGGCTGTAAGAGCCTATGTTGGCGTTTATAAAAAACAGTAGTGGTCACAAAACTTAAGATAAAAATAGTAAATAAGACTAAGAGGAAAATATCTAACTGAAAGCCTAATATAGTTAAAAAATAAACCAACAAAACATAACTCAAGCTGTAAGGCAGAGCGTAACCCAATAAGTGTAGAAAAGATGTCGTGCACGCTTCGATGTGCAAATCATGTTTATTTGCCAAGTCGGTTCCTATTGATTAACTGCTAATAAAAAATAGCCCCATCTTAAATTATTTACAACCAAAATAAAAGCAGACAATAATTCATTATTGTCTGCTTTTTTAATGCTCATTATCAAGATCTGACTTTTATTTAAAAATTTCTTATATAAAAACCACTATTAGCTCTTTATTTTACAGACATTAAAGCCTAATTCTTTCACTGCTTCTTCTTTATCATAAGGCGCTAATACCGCACGTACGTGACCCTGTCCTTGTAGATATTGCTTGGCAACGCGTTGTATATCAGCAATCTTCACGGCCAATATTGACGCACGCATTTTACGCTGCCACTCTACACCGCGATGATGCAAGTCAGCGAAACACGCTTTGACAGCTTCACCTGCTGGAGAACCTGGCTTATCCATACCTGAGATGATACCCAAGATTGCTTCTTCTAATTGCTCATCGGTTTGTGGCTCATTCAATAACCATTCGATACTGGCATCAAAATGAGCAAAGGTCTCAGCGCACTGCGGATCACGATAGCTAAAGAACTTAAAGGCGCACGCATTGGCATCATAACCAGCCCCACCACCATAAGCACCGCCGCGCTCACGAATGGCACTGTGCAAGTAACCATTGCGCAGGTAAGGTGCCAAGACCATTAAGGCTGCTGTATCAGGATGATCGGCGGCTGGAACGGTATAAGCACTGGCATTATGGTAGACGTTGGTTGGCACTAGCCATGCTAGATCTTCAACCTCGAGTGCCACACCAGTTTCTAGCGCTTTGACAGTATCTTTATCACCGTTTAACGCTGTATCCAGTTGCAAGCTTGCAAACTCACTTGGAATATTTGCTGTCGCATTCGTTAAATCGTTAGAAGCTGTTGACGGTTGGCTGTCTTTCCAACTATCGACAATTAAGCTGCTTAAACGTTCGCTTTGCTCAGCTTCACAGATAATAACGGCATGCTTAGGCAAGCTGATCAAACGCTGATGTAAATCCATCAAACTAGTAGCCAGTGTATCCCACTGTGCATCATCCGTACTGGCATGCGTTAAGAAGTCTTTGAGGGCGTTCAATGCTGGTAGACCGCTGCGCACATATTCTAGCTGTGCTTGGCGACTCATACCGCGACTGGCCGTTTGCATGGCATAAGAATGCCCTGAACCTGCCAAGTTTGACTGCCAACCTGCTTGACGCTGTTGCAATATTTCTTTGATACGGGCATGCTCAGAGAAGATACTGTGCTCCATCACTTCTTTGAGCAAATCAATCGCTTCAGGCTTACGGTTCAGCGCACGCGTTGCCACGACGAAATAGCTGCTAATCGCTTGGCTATCATCGATATTTGTACGCTGGCTAATACGAGCGGTCACCCCTGATGAATGCGCCGCTTGCTTAGCTTGCATTTCATGAGCACTTAGCGAATCTGTACCTAACTCTGATAACAAACTCAAATAGATAGGCAGTAGTGGATGATTAATCACGTCATTGACTGGCAGCTCATCACTGTTACTATGACCAATCGCATCGGTCAACGGTATGATAACTTGATAATAGTAGATACCATTGGTGCCCGCTTCATATTCAAACAACGTACTGGGTTTCCCGCTGAGATTCACATGCTTTTGCGTGCCTTGCTTAAAGCTAATATCCGTTGGTACGTCTTCTAAACCCACTTTTGGCAATAAGCTCAAATCATCTGGCGCTGCTTGACGCGCTGCCAAATCTAACGCTTGTTGCTTTAAGATGGCTTTATCATCAGCGGTCAAATCCATCTCGATAGTATCCAGACGTGTCTGCTCAGCAGCTGCCAGACGAGCAGTCTTTTCACTATCCGGTGTCAAGGTGACACGGACGCGATGCTGATTGTCTAACAGATGGGTTTTGATTAGATTCGGTAGCCACTGCGCATCTTTGACTTGCTCACGCAGCCACTGCAAATGCTCGTCAACTTCCCATACATCAATAGGATTACCATCATGAATGGCGGTACTAAAGCCTTCTAGCATCAAGTTTAGACCGTAAGGAATGCTATCACCGCCGATATGACGCTGATCAATCTCGATTTGGTGCAAGATAGTTTCGATGGTTTCATCATCGACTGGCGAGCTGGCCACTTCTGTGAGTAAATCAAGAATGCCCTGCTCTACCGCTTCGGCATGCTCAGGGTTGGAGCCGCGTAGACCCGTATAAAAGACCATCTCGTAATGACTGTCATCGAGTCCCAATAGCGGACTTGGTGCTTTACCCAGTGGGTGACTGTCAAGATAGGCACGCAGCGGCGAGCCAGCATGCTCGATTAACACACCTTCTAATAAGCGCAATGCCAAACGCTGTTTGGGATCAGTAATCGATGGTAATAACCACGCCAGCACATGATGGGTTTGATCAGGGCCTGCTTCGTCAGCCGTATAAGTATCAGTGGCACTGATCGGCGCAGACAAACGCTGCTCTGGACGCGATACGTGCTTTTTGCCCGCTTCAAACTGAGTCAAAGCATCGTCATGAATTTTGGCTTGAGTTTCAGCAACTGGAATATTACCAAAGCTCATAATCACGCTATTCGACGGATGATAATGGCTCTGATGAAACTCAACCAGCTCAGGGTGGGTCAAATCAGGAATATCAGCAGGGTCACCGCCTGAATTATAATGATACGTCGTCGTTGGGAACAAATGATGAGCGACCGTATGATACAACTGATCAATCTCACCGCTCATTGCGCCTTTCATTTCGTTAAAAACGATACCTTTAAACTGCGGCTTGTCATTTTCGTCTAACTCAACACGAATGCCTTCTTGGGCAAAGTCGAGCGGATGAATATTGGGGAAAAATGACGCATCGAGATAGACAGCAAGCAAGTTGAAATAGTCATTTTTGTTTTGCGTTGCATAGGGATAAGCCGTCCAATCAGCGGCGGTCATCGCATTCATAAAGGTATTTAATGAACGTTTAATCATCGAAAAAAACGGGTCACGTACGGGGAATTTTTCAGAACCACATAGCGCCACGTGCTCTAAAATATGCGCCTCACCTTTTGAATCCATTGGCTGAGTACGAAAGCCAACCAAAAAAGCATTTTCATCACTAGGATGTGCCAAATGATAATGCATGGCACCTGTCTTAACATGTTGGCTAATCAATACGTCCATTGATAGCGCGTCAATATGGCGGTGTTCAATCAATTCAAATGCAGGATGCAAGGTTAGATCAGCAGTAAATAATGTGTCGGTCATAATTGTCCTTATGGATAGCCCCATGTTTATCGCAATATGCCATTAGCCTATCAATGAGACCACCAGCAATAAAACAAAATCAGGGTAAACAATAGATAAATAGTGAATGTAATACTTATTGTAGTGTCGTCTTTATATGGCATTCATATAATGATATTCATATAAAAGTATGGTGCGTATGGTGATTAACTTATGAGTAATATTCAAATTTAATGGCATATACCGATACATTATGAGAAATGACAGCTGTATCAATTAAAAAGAATTTGCCTAACGGAAATAGATGGGGCTGACACTGTCATAAGTCAAGAAGCTATCGTGATAAAAATCCCGGCGTGATAAAGATGACAAACACGAAAAAATAAATGCTAAAGACAGACCTTTTTTAACAAAGCAAACTTAACAGCAGCCATTGGTAGTGCTATAGTTAAGACTACTTGCTACGAGGAACCTCTCATGAGTTATCAACATATCTTACTGGTTACTGATTTATTATCTGATGCTGACTTGGTTGCCCAAAAAGCCAAACGTATCGTCGATAATCGTCCTGGCTCTAGATTATCGGTACTACATATCGTAAAAGATACCATGGTTGGCTTTGGCTATGAGCTGGTACCTGCCTCTAGCTTATACGATGAGATTGATGATGAGCGCTGTCAAGAAGCACGAGCCAAACTGGCACAGTTTTTGGATCGCAACCAATTAAACGCTGTCAATTCTGAAGTGACCACGGCCATCTCAAATAGTGAAGGTATTGTCAATTATTGCCATAAACACGAGGTTGACTTATTGGTCATTGGTCGTCACGAGCGCCATGGTATATCTGCTTGGCTAAGCGGCGCTACTGCAGATAATATCTTACCAAACGTCCCATGTGATAGCTTGGTGGTTAGATTGGATAAGCCTGTTTCTAAGTAGCTGATACTTAAAATTTCAATCCACGACATTTTAAGTAAGAGGCTTGTACCAGAAACAACTCTTAATAAATAAGGCGTTTCATAATATATCTTATGAAACGCTTTTTATTGTCTGTCTTTAACGCGTTGACCCTTACTCTGATGTCAAAATATCAATAAACATCTGCCAAATAGGACTCTGATGTCGCGCTTTATGCCAGACCAACCACCATGTCCGCGATAGATCAATACCTGCTACTTTCACTTGTACCAGTGTGCCTGCTGCCAACTCTGGTTCGATGACATATTGCGACAAACAGCCCAATCCAATATCGGCGCTGACCATGTGTTTGATGGCCTCTGACTGCTGAATAGCCATAATAATATCCGCATCTGGTAAATACTTAAGCAACTGCTCATCGATAATTTGCCGTGTCCCTGACCCAGCCTCTCGCACCAATAATGGCAACTGTGCCAGTTGTTCCATACTCAGCTCATAACAGTTATCCGCATCATTATAAGCCACTGTATTTGTTAGCCACTGACTGTCACGCTTGGCAAAAACCATTAGTGTATCTGTCCGCCATTCTCGCTGCTCAATAGCTTTCATATCTGTCGGGCGCGGCATGCCTTCGACTAAAGCAATATCAATATTGAGTTGCTCGACCTCACTGACCACCTCTTGAGTATTGGCAATATAAGTATTTATATTCGCATTTGGCAGTGCTTGATATAGCTTGGCAAGTAATGGCGGCAATACATAGTTGCCGATGGTGGTACTCGCACCAATATGAATCTGCCCTGCTTGGTGCTTGTGATAATGCTCCAGTGTCAATGCTTGCCCTAAGATGGCTTGTGCTTGCACATAAATAGCATGGGCATTGGGATGCTGGTTAAGTCGACGCCCGACCCGTTCAAACAATGGCATTTGCAGCCTTGACTCAAGCTCGCTCAATGCACTACTGACTGCTGATTGCGATAAATGAAGCTCCTCACTGGCGCGACTGGTACTACCTGTTTGATAAATACTGACAAACACAGACAGCTGCTTCAGCGTTATTTTCGGTAGTGTCTGTATAGCTTTTCTCATGTCTGCTTCAATCCTGTTTTGAATTATTAACCCAAAGATTTAAACTATTAACCTAAAAAATCGATAGTTTTTATCTTATTAATCTGTTTTTATTATAAATTATCTTGTCTTATACTGTCTATTCATAAGCTTATGCTTATTTCGATTATAGACAATAGGACACTTCGTCATGCATGCCTTAACCAAAACAGTGACCAACTACCTCCCAACCAATCGCCACCTAGCGGGTTTAATTGTGGTGTTTATCGGTAGCTTATTCTGTTTATGGCTGAACACCAGCTTAGATACCTGGACCAGCGGACGGATTGTTGGACTGTCATCGCTAACGCTCGCGATTTTACTCGGTATGATATTAGGTAATACGGTCTGTTCCAGTTTCGCTGAGCAGCTGCATGTGGGCGTGACATTTGCCAAAGGTCAGATACTGCGTCTCGCCATCATATTTTATGGCTTTAAACTGACCCTAACACAAGTATCTAGCGTGGGTATGCCAGCGATTATGACCGATGCACTGGTGCTGACGTCGACTTTTTTAATCACTTATTGGTTGGGCACGAAATGGCTAAAGGTTGATAAACAAACGACGTTATTGATTGGTGCAGGCGCAAGTATCTGCGGGGCAGCCGCGGTTATCGCCGCAGAGCCAGTGGTCAAAGCGGAAGCGCACAAAGTGACTATCGCCGTGGCTACAGTGGTGGTCTTTGGCACCATTGCAATGCTGCTCTATCCGTTTTTGTACCATCTCGGTTGGTTACAGCCATGGCTCAATGCTCAACAATACGGCATCTATACTGGCTCATCTATCCATGAAGTCGCACAAGTTGTGGTTGCAGGTAATGCCGTTAACCCAGAAGTGGGCGATACAGCGGTCGTGACCAAAATGATACGAGTAATGATGCTAGCGCCTTTCTTATTGGTCTTATCTTTTGCGTTGACCAAAGGCAGTAACAATCATGGCAACAAGCCTTCTATCATGAGCCGTATTCAACAAGTAAAAGTCCCTTGGTTTGCCTTTGTCTTTATTTTGGTCGTTATCCTACATACATGGGTGCCAATGTCTACGGGTTTTGAGCGTAATATGGTCATGCTAGATGATGTACTACTGACGATGGCCATGTTTGCGCTTGGATTGACCACGCATTTGGGGGCGATTAAACAAGCAGGTATGAAACCGCTGATCTTAGGTGCCATTATGTTTGGCTGGCTGATAGTAGGCGGTGGTCTGATTAATATTGGTATTAGCTCAATGTAATAGGCTGACTGCTCTCTCTAACAACCCATCTTCATAACACTCCTTAAAATAAAAAATGCCTACAACTAGTAAAATAGTATGTAGGCATTTTTGATTCTATTCTGTTGTATGCTTTGACTTCAACGCCATTTGATATTCAGTAACTTATACCATTCACAAGAATACGATTAGCTCTGTCAAAATCGCTTAGCCTACAATGTGTATGTAGTACTTGTACTCCTTTTCCTTGCTACTCTAATTTTTGTGAATGGTATTATATCAAATCACAGACGAAAAAAAACGAACCCGAAAGTTCGCTTTTTCTACATCTGTTCATCTATCTGTCTATAAAGACAAATTAGATAGCAACGATGTTATGTGCTTGTGGGCCTTTTTGACCTTGAGTTACAGTGAACTCAACTTCTTGACCTTCAGCTAAAGTTTTGAAACCTGAACCAGTGATTTCGCTGTAATGAGCAAAAACGTCTGCGCCAGTTTCTGGAGCGATAAAACCAAAGCCTTTAGCTTCGTTGAACCACTTAACTGTACCTTTTTGAACGTCTGACATAATATAATCCTACTTTTAAATTTATTAATGGTCTAGTGACCGGTAACGCTTGCAAATAGCTACTGAACGATAAATATTAAAACGAAGGATTATAACTAATACTACGAGGTAATGATTTGGTGCAGAACTGCTCTTAAGCTTGGAGGTATTATAAGTCGAATATCCTCATATCGCAAGTCTTATCTCATATTTCATGTAATGAAAGACAGTTTTGCACTGCTTTTTGCGGCAATTACACTATTTTTGATGCATTGGGCAATCGAAATAAATATATCGCTACCCCACTACAGGTGGCGGCTACTAACCATGCCATCCACATCATATCGGCAGGCAAACGATAAAATAACATGGCTGTCGATATCGACATCATTATCGTTGCTAGCCATTTGGCATACAAAGGTACAGCGCGGTGCGCTTCCCAGTCACGAACATATTTGCCAAAATACTTATGATTGATTAGCCAAAAATGAAAGCGCCGAGAGCTACGTGCCCAGCAGCCTGCTGCCAGTAAAATAAATGGCGCGGTCGGCATCACTGGTAATAGCGCTCCGATGATACCCAATACAAAAAATAGCCAACCCAATATGACGAATATCCAGCGTACTGTCGGACTGGTGGATTGATTGGTCTTGGGCCTGTGATAAAACGTTTTTTTATTATTGGTCATAGAAGCCATTTTATTAGACAGTTCAGCGATAAGGGCAAGCAGCTACTAATCTTTTATAGAGTAGCTACCTATATAGGTCATTAATCATGCAATATCACTGAATACGATACAAGACTATTTTTGCGAGGTTTTTACTATAGATAGGTAGGTTTGGTTATTGGTGGGTAAATAAATGGCCAAACCTATCTCTTACGTTACTTTTATGAAGAATAAATAACGGCCTAATCAGTAGGTTAAACCGTGAAACTAACTGTGTATGCGACAGACAGACAGTTAGTCACCACCAGTCACTATCCCAAGCTGCTTGGCTTCTTTTAACCACATTGGGAACTCTTTTAGCATGTTTTCATATAAGGCTTCTTCGCTGATATCGTCCAAATCATCGAGTTCAAAAAAGTCACAATTATCAATCACGCGCCCTTCCATATCGTCTAGTTTTTTTAGGATGCCATAACCACGACCACCCAAGCCCACGAATTGCCAAAATATCGGTAGTTTCGCCGCTTCCGTCATGACTCTGGTGATACCGCGATTGTCGTTTACCCCGCCATCACTGATAAATAGCACGTAGACAGGCACATCCAAGCCGTCTTTTTGATAAAACTCCGTCACGGCTTTCATGACCTCTGCTTCGTTATTAATGCGCGGGCCAAGTGCCCATTTGCGCCAGCCGCCATGAGCGTTGTCAATGAAGCCGTCATAGTTGCTCAGTCCAATCTCGCCCAAATACTGTGGATCTCGGGCAAACGCCCAGCAGTCTAATGCTTGGTCATCATCGAAGCTCACTGCCAATGGCAATATGCGGTTGACCACCTCTTGCACGCGGCCTTTTTTGTACTGTCGATTCATTGAACCTGAGGCATCTAGCACCAATGCTACCTTTGCGGTTAATTGCTGCAATTGGCGTTTCTTAAGCGATATGGTGGCTTTTTTGGCCAGATTGACCAGTTTTGGTGCTTTGTCTAGCATGACCTTCTCGATCGACGGTTTTTCTTGCACTGGCGTTACGATTGCCTCGGCTGCTTGCGAGTTACCCTCTTCTACATCGCCGCCGAAATGCTGCACGATGGCGGCAAGTCCACCATTAAAGCCTTGCGCGACATTAGATACTCGCCAAACGCCACTCTTACGGTACAGCTGCATGAGCATACTGGCTTGCTGCTGGGCAAAGTCGGCTGCTTGATACGCTGCCTGCGCCTTTTGCGATTGCTGCCAAATGCCAATCTCTAACGATTGAATTTGATTCAGCGGCGTGTCGGCTGATAACACAAAAAACAAGCTGTCTATATTTGCAGCCAGTTTGGATAAATCAACCTCAAACTCGGCTTGGATGCCCTTACTGGCCGTTGGCTGCGACTCGTAATGGGTGAGCTTGATTTGCCCGCAAGGTGAGATTGGCTGATTATAAAACACCATGTAATCATCATTGATCAGTTTGCCCGCTGCATCTAAAGCAAAGCAGCTGATGTCCATCTCTATTGGGCTTTGGCGAGTGAATTTGAGCGTGATGGGTGCGGCATCGTCAATAGCAAGATTGCTTAAAGGCGCGCGTTGTCCGACGGTGAGATGGTTCATGGTGCTTCCTTACGTTAGCGTGTTATTCCTTTAGAGATAATAGACTAATTACCAGTAATATGAATGAGACATTTTCTTCAAACTATCGTACCTTATAAGATATTACGTTTGCTATACTCATTATAAATATAAACTTAAGTTTTCTATTTAAGCTTTAATTTCTTAATTATTAGAAATAAACCTACTCTGGATGAAAGTATTCATGGAAGAATTAGCAACTACGAAGCAAAAAATCTATGGCATAGTCAAATCTCTAAAGAGTGACAATGCTAATGAAGCTGAGACTAGGTTTAAATTAATAGACACTATTCTGAAAGACGTTCTCAATTGGGAAACTAAGGATATAGATGTTGAAAAACATGTACGAGAAGATAACGTTTCTACCTTTGCTGATTATATTCTAAAAACAGCTAATACAGCTATAGTTGTAGAAGCTAAGAGAATTAGTAATTTTGCTTTAGGCGATTATAACCAGCGTAAAATTCTTCTAGGTAGAAGGTTTTTGGAAACAGAACTAGGTAGCGCGGTAGTCCAAGCACGAGATTATGCTAGAGGTTTAGGTATAGACTTTGCTTGTGTAACAAATGGAGTTTTATGGTTCATTTTTCCAGCGCAACGTCATGATCAGGTCTCATTTAATGACTCTTCAGGAATACTATTTTCATCTCTTGATGAAATATTTGATACATATTACTCTGAGTTTACTGGCCTTATTAATAGGTCTTCCGTTCTAGCAGGAAGCTTAGAACTAAACCTATATGGACGCGCTGAGAATCAAATTGATCAACGTCATTTGAAGAGCTTTTTCTCACCTTATTCTAATATCTCTAAAGATAATCCAATATATGAAAATCTATCTAATCAGATCGTAACTTCATTTTCTGAAAAAGTCCTTTCATTTGATGCAGAGGAATTCAGCAGGTTGTATGTACCAAACGCACAAAATATAAGGTTCGATACTAAGATTAGAATGACCGTATCTAAGAGAGATACAGTCGTATCGAAAAAGACCACTAGATTAATGAAAGCAAAAGATAGAGAAAGATTTGTTGAAAAAATCGCTATTAATAATGATTTCTCTAAATTAGCTTTCATAATTGTAGGAACTGTCGGCTGTGGGAAAACTACTTTTTTACACTATCTTGAAAAGGTAAAATTGCAAGACTTACTTTCCGATAAAAGCAATAACTTCCACTGGATTCGAATTGACTTCTTAGAAAGCACTAAAGATACTCCTTATACAAAATTCATATATGATCACCTTTTTAAATATATTCAAAACTCAAACTTGGGTGAAAAAGACTATTCGATATTGCCAGCTTACTCTGAGGAAATAGAATCTTTAAAAAGAGGGCCACTCGCATTTTTATCAGATGAAAATGAGAAAAACCGCGAAATATCTAATCTTATTCTTGCAGATTACAAGGAAAAATCTCCTTATATAGAGAAAATATTCAAGTATCATGCTGACAAATCTAATATATATATTATCGTAGATAATATAGACCAGATAGAGAGTGATGAGAAGCAAGGAGAACTTTTTTCAGCCACCCTATCTATTGCTAGAAAACTTGATTTGAATTTAATAATCTGTTTACGGCAGTCAACATATATTCGTAATAGGAATTCGCCTCTGATTAACGCCTATGATTACGAATATGGTCAAATTGATCCCCCCTCGGTACTAGGAGTGTTATCTAAAAGATTTGATTTATTGAGCGCTATCGTTGAAGGTATCAGCTTTAGCTTTATAGCTGAAAATGGCGCAAAAGTAAAAGTTGAGAATGCTTCAGAAGTGATTGGATTATTAAAAGAATCGGTGCTAGGAAGCGAAGTTGGAAGACAAATTGATATATTAGCATCTGAAGATCTGAGACTAGCTTTGAGAATGACTAGAGATTTCTTAGAAAAAGGTTATTCAAATACATCTCAAGGCATTCAATCCTATGCCGAAGGAAAGAAGTATATTTTGCCTAGGCATGAGGCGCTAAGAGCTATAATAGTAGGTAATCATACAGTATATGATGAAAACTACTCTGCTGTTGGTAATGTTTTCGATTCTAAACTCTCAATACATAATCTACAATTATTAAAACTTTTTATTCTAAATGCTTGTGTGAATAGAGCTACTCTTTCTAGTTTTGAAGGGATAGATGGGGATGAAATAATTGAGCATCTTAAGAATATAGGTGTAGCGAAAAAATATACTAGACAGGTATTAAAGGTCTTATGTGCACAACGTTACCTTTTTACACCTAGCCATACCGTATCTGAGGATATCGCCATGTACGCTCCTTCAAGATTAGGAGGGTACGTCGTTCGAGAGTTACTTGTGGACTTTACATTTTTAGAAAACCTTATGTTTGACACTTACATATCAGACGACGAAACTTGGCAAAATTTAAAAGAAATTAGTCATGAGATTGAGAGTGAGAAAAATATCATAAGAAAAATAGACATTAGAGTTAAACGGATTCGATTTTTTTGGAAATATTTAACTAAATCATATAGCCCATTGCTTAGTGAATCTCTAAAAAGAACTTTACCCTCAGAATGGTGTAATGACTTATTTGGAGACAATACAGTCTCTTTAGAAAGTACTTTCTCTAGAGTTAAGCGATCAGCCAATAGAAATTACAGTAAACCTAAGAGATCTTAGATTAAAATATAACTACTGATTCGCATGCTGTTTGCCCTCGCGCGAGGGACGAGCGCCGAGCTGAGTGATTAAAGAACACCGCACCATGCAGCGCATATTTGCCCATTTTTAAAGGACTCCGATGCTGAGGCCATGCTCTTTAAGCTTTTGCTTTTTTTACAATGCTCTCAACTCTTCCATCTGTGCTGTCATCGCCGTCAACTGCCCTTCACGCTCAGCCAGTTTAACCCAACAGCCATACCACAGCGACCAAAGTAAATAGCAGCATACCCATATTGGCATGGAAGAAAGTCGGAATCACACTGTCTTTAATATGGTCATGCTGTCCATCAGCATTTAGACCAGCAGTCGCACCAAGCGTGATGGTAGACGCAGGCGAACCAGCATCACCCAATGCCGCAGACGCACCAAGCATAGCCAGTGTCGCTAATGGAGAAAAACCAAGCGCTACGCATAGTGGAATATAAATCGGCGCTAAGATTGGCACAGAGGCAAATGAATCACCAAAACCGATAGTGATAAACAACCCCACGATCAGCATCATCGCCGCACCGAACAGCTTATTGTCACCTAAAATCTGAGTCGCAGAAGCCACTAATGGGTCGATGTCA
>NZ_JBQSVL010000051.1:0-22684 GCF_052376215.1 Psychrobacter sp. AOP7-B1-24 | reverse complement strand
TTATTAATTGCCTTAGGTGCATTGGCCCAACCAGATCTCGGCAAAAAGCTACGTCAACAATATAAAGTCGCTATCAATCTAGGTTATTACCCCGTAACTGCCTTTTTTAAAGCTGTATTGCCCCTACTCTATCCGTTGCTACGTTTGCCTATTCTAGCGGTATTGGCCTATGCCAGTGCTAGCGTAGAGATGCCGCTTATCCTAGGGCCAAACACACCGCCAACGCTTGCCGTTACCATCATGCAATGGTTCAATGATGTCGATCTGAACATGCGTATCAAAGCCTCGGCAGGTGCACTATTACAGCTTGTTCTGACCATTGGGCTAATCGGATTATGGCTGGGCGCTGAAAAGCTGATAAAAGTAATGTGTAGTGGCTCGCTGATCAATGGTACGCGCCATCATGCGGATGCGATATGGCAAAAAGTCACGGCAGCTTTGACCGTTATCGTGATTGGTTTTATGTTTATGTCGCTTATTGGTCTGGCTATGTGGTCTGTTGCTGGATTTTGGCGCTTCCCCGCAGCATTGCCAGAGCAGTTTGTCTTATTGCATTTCCACAGCGCCTTTATGCAAATGAGTACGCCTCTCTTTAATACCATCTCTATCGGTTTTGTGAGCACCGTATCTGCCATTGTACTCACTTTACTGTGTTTAGAGGCTGAGCAACTGAGTGCGAAACGGCTCTCTGGCTTTACCAGTTTAATCATTTACTTACCTTTATTGGTGCCGAGTATCGCGTTTCTATTTGGCTTAGTCTGGCTACAGCAACTGGCCAATAACCAAGCAGCATTTTTTAATGTGGCCTTTACGCACTTACTGTTTGTGCTGCCTTATGTGTTTTTGTCACTGTCCAGCAGCTATCGGCGCTTAGATCCACGCTTTGCTCGCGTGGCTGCTAGCCTAGGTGCCACGCCGCTAAAAGTATTTTTACAGGTAAAACTACCACAGCTGTTTACACCTATATTAATTGCCGTTGCACTGGGTTTGGCGATAAGCTTTGGTCAGTACTTGCCGACATTGTTGGCAGGTGGTGGACGTATCGCCACCATTACCACAGAAGCGGTGGCCCTCGCAAACGGCGCCAGTAGACGCACCAGTGCAGTGTATGCCATTATTCAAATGTTGCTACCACTGATCGGGTTTATGCTAGCAAGCCTGCTGCCAAAATATATTTTTAAAAGTGGTGCAAACAACACTCATTAATACGCCCTAAACCAGCCAATAATGACCATATAAATAAAGGGGTTTTGATGTCATCATCTTTACAAATAAAAAACTTAGAACTATATCGGGAAGATACGCGTCTACTGAGCATCGATGAGCAGATTTTTGGTGGTGACATACTCACAGTGATGGGGCCATCTGGTAGTGGCAAATCAAGCTTTTTAAACTGGCTCACAGGTACTTTACCCAGTGGCTTTCACTCCACAGGTGAAGCGTGGTTGAATGATGAAAACGTGTGCAGCCTACCGCCACATCTACGCCATATTGGCGTGCTGTATCAAGACCCTTTGCTGTTTTCGCACTTATCCGTCGCAGGTAATATTGCTTTTGCTATGCCAAAAGGCAATAAAAAACAGCGGCAAGAGAAAATCGAGCAGGCACTAGAGCAAGTTGGATTAGCAGGTATGGGTAAGCGCCATCCTGATAATTTATCAGGTGGGCAGCAAGCACGAATCGCCCTACTGCGTACGCTACTTAGTGAGCCAAAAGCGATACTACTGGATGAGCCTTTTAGCAAGCTAGATACCCAACTTAGAGTCGATACGCGTCAACTGGTGTTTGATCAGATTCGCACCTTTAAACTTCCTGCCATTATGGTGACCCATGATCATAGTGACGCTGAAGCAGCAGGTGGCAAAGTCATTCATTTAACCTGATTATCTTAAGGCGTATTATCACTTTCGATGAATGATGACACGCCCTAGACATTAAAGCGACTTACAAAAGGCCTCTCGCATGCTCGACAAGTTTATCACGCCCGTTATAAAACCTATGCTGAACGCTGTGGTTGCCGTACTACACAAACGAGGTGTCACGCCAGACCAGCTGACGATGCTAGGATTTTTGATTGGGATGCTGGCATTACCGTTAATTGCGCTTAAGTTTTGGTATGCGGCGCTCGCAGCCATTGCGGTAAACCGTGTTTTTGATGGGCTTGATGGCGCACTCGCTCGCTATGCTAAGCAAAGCTCTAGCGCTGGTGGTTATTTAGATATTACCTTGGATTTTTTGTTTTATGCCGCCATACCGCTTGGCTTTATTTTGGCAAATCCTGAACAAAATGCCATTGCAGGGGCTATATTACTGGCTACGTTTATTGGTACTGGCTCTAGCTTTTTGGCATTTGCCATTGCCGCGGAAAAGTTCAATTTGGATAAGCCGCAGTTCAAATACAAAAGCTTCTATTATCTAAATGGTCTGACTGAAGGCACCGAGACCATCGCAATATTTGTAGCATTTTGTCTGTGGCCGCAGCATTTTTCTGTACTCGCTAGCATTTTTGCGACTGCTTGCGCCGTCACTGTTTTCACCCGCATTCATGGTGGCTACCACACCCTGAAACAACTAGAAGCGGATATTCATAAAAGCTGAATATCGTCATTTATTTAAAAGGATTTAAAATACGTATATCAACAAAAGAGTTAACCAATGACAAATGAAGTATGGTGGAGACTGGGCGTTTTTTTTGGCGTGTTAGTCATAATGATGTTGCTTGAGTGGCGCATGCCCGCACGTAAATCCCCGATCAAGAGTAGCAAGCGCTGGTTTGCTAACTTTAGCTTGGTGGTTGCGGCTTCTATTGTCACACGGTTGGCCGTACCTATCGGCCTGACAGCTGCGGCGCTATATAACCAACAGCAGGGTATCGGCTTATTCAATATCATCGAGTTGCCCAGTATTGTGGTTATTATATTGAGCTTACTGCTGCTCGACATCGTTATCTATTGGCAGCATCGACTGTTTCATCGCGTCCCTATTCTATGGCGTTTGCATCGAGTACACCATGCCGATGCGCACATTGATACCAGTACAGGGCTGAGATTTCACCCTATTGAAATTTTACTGAGCATCGTCGTCAAGTTCATTGCTGTTAGCTTATTAGGCATACCTGCCATCGCCGTATTAATTTTTGAAATTGTTCTAAATGGACTTGCCATGTTTAATCATGCCAATATTCGCCTAGTACCTGCTATCGAAAAACCATTGCGCTTAATATTAATGACCCAAATTTTGCATCGCATCCACCACAGTAAACGCGTAAGCGAGACCAATTCAAACTATGGTTTTAGTGTGATTTGGTGGGACAAGCTGTTTGGTAGCTATAAGAGTGAAGCCCAGAAATCTGATAGCGAATTAGATATTGGTCTAAAAGAATACCCTCTACCCGAACAAAATGCCTCGTTATGGAATTTACTCATCATGCCATTCAAAGACAAACCTCCCAAAGGGAAAATTTCTAAAAGTAAATAAACCATCAAGGCAGAAACATTCAAGCTAACAGTCATCAAGCCAAGAACATTCAAGCCAGCAACCATGTCTGCATATTTTTTTAGGTATGGTTAGGGCGTGTTTGATATTCAACCATAGCACTGACAGAGACTATTTTTTAGGCGATTCTAAGGTAAAAATAGTAAGTTTAGTCTTTCTAAGCGTCTATTTTTAGCAATGGAGCGGCAAAAAAGAGTCCTGTCCCTACGGCTGATGCTAAAACTGCACCATACTGCGTTGCAAATCTAGCTACGGCATTTGCATTATCGTCGCTTTGCGCCTTGTCTGGAACAATTTTAGCAATCAGCAGTGCCTATTTGTGAAAGATCAAACACGCCCTAAGCTTTCTCCAATATATCTGATTATGACAAACCCTTATCTATAAACGCTTTGGTACTTACCATTTTAGGTATCCACTCACAATGTAAACCAAATTTACAAATAACTTGAGCGTTCACTCAAATATAATTTGAACGAGTGCTCAAAATGATTTATAGTGGTTGCAGTTGTTAAGCGACTCAAGCAAATACCGTTTATTTAATATGAGTGTTCGCTCAAATAAATATTTGGTTCTCAAGTCGCTTGCACACTTACTCTACAATAATTTATTAATAATGATTAAAAGGTTTTAATATGACTGACTTTACTTTACATAATAAAGAGAGCGCACCAGAAGCAAGCCAATTATTACTAGACAACTCTATCAATGCCTTTGGTATGATTCCGAATCTACATGCAGTGATGGCTGAAGCGCCTGGCTTACTCGAAGGTTACCAACAGCTACATCAACTGTTTTTAGACAGCAGTTTTGATGATGAAGAAACCACTGTTGTATGGCAAACCATCAACGTAGAACATGAGTGCCATTACTGCGTCCCTGCACATACAGGTATCGCAAAAAGCATGAAAGTAGATGATGCGATTACTGAAGCATTACGTAATGAGACGCCACTACCAACGGCAAAACTAGAAGCACTACGTGACTTTACCCTGTCTGTCGTTCGTGATCGTGGTAATGTTGATGACGGTGAAGTACAAGCATTTTTAGATGCAGGCTTTACCAAACGTCAAATACTAGAAGTCATACTTGCCGCTGCGCAAAAAGTTATGAGTAACTACACTAACCATTTGGCAAACACGCCAATTGACAAGCCTTTCCAAAGTTTTGAATGGCACAAAGCTGACTAATGAAAGTCGCTTAATTGTATAAAAAGATAAAGGGCTGTCCTAGATTGTCTAATTTAGGATAGCTTCCTATATATAATATAGAAAAAGACAATTTATATAAGCACACAATAAGGAGCCGCTATGAGTGATTCAGAAAAGCCATTACGAATAGATATCGTGTCAGACGTGGTCTGCCCTTGGTGCGCTATTGGCTATAGTCAACTAGCCGAGGCATTAAAACAAACCAACACTCCGCACGAGATTCACTGGCATCCATTTGAGTTAAATCCTAATACGCCGCACGAAGGACGAAACTATCGTGAGCATATCATGGAGAAGTACGGTACGACTGCTGAGGACATCCAAGAGAACCGAGCTAGAATGGCGGAAGTAGGTTCAGAAGCTGGTTTTCATTTTCAGTTTACCGATGACTTTCGTACTTACAATACTTTTAATACGCATCAGTTGCTACATTGGGCCCATCAGCAAGAACGTATGCACGAGCTAAAGCAAGCATTGTTCGTCGCACACTTCGTCAATAATCAAAATATATCAGATCATAGTGTGCTTGCCGATGTTGCGGCAGAAGTTGGCTTGAATCGTGACGAAGCGTTAGCGGTCTTAGCAGACCAGCGATTTGCTGCAGCCGTAGAAAAAGAAAAACAACACTGGCAGCAACAAGGCATTCAAAGCGTGCCTTCTATGGTTTTTAATGAGCGTCATCTAATCAGCGGTGCTCAAGGTATTGAGAACTATAAGAGCATTTTGCAGCAGTTGGCTGATATGCCAGACTAAATCATCTGATTGATGTCTAATTAATGGTTGCGTCTTCAAAGCTAAAAGTTTTAGAAAAGCTAAGGGTTGTAGAGGAATTGTATAGCCCGAGACTATACAGTTCCTCTACAACCCTTTTTTTAATATAGTTGAATTCAACTAGTTTTGATACAAGGAAACCGAGTGCAAGTTATACATTAGTAGGCTTAGCGAGGATGACGATGTAGCAAATTTATATGGATTTGACTATAGTAAAACTTATGCTTCGACAGGTCTATCAATACGCAAATCTTCTATGGACAACGCCATATCTTCTGCCAATGCATGTACCGCTGCACTCTCGACATCGCGCTGGGCAAAAGCACGTAACCCCATTACTTCTGCTTGCAAACGACGACCTAACCTAGTCGCATCCAACTCGCTATCCATCTCACCTAATCGCTGTGCTTCGGTGAAATAACCGATAAAACGGGTCTCCATACCAGCCAGTAGCATCTCAACCTTTGCTAATGCTGCCTGCTCACGAGCGCCCAATTCTAATAGACTTTTGACCAGCATACAGGCGCGACTCGGTAACTCCTTATCACGAATACCACCAAGCTGACGCAAGTAAGCAGCCAGTCCTAATAAAGGCGTCGGCTCTTTACTTAATATGCGTTCAAGCTCAGTCAATCCTGAGCGGGCATAGTAGTCTAAGGCTTCCTGAAACAACCCATCCTTGCTACCAAATGCGGCATAAATACTACCTGGACGCATGTCTAGCGCCCCTTCTATGTCTTTTAAAGAGGTCGCGTGAAAGCCCTTTTGCCAAAAAAGTTTTAACGCGCGTTCTAAGGAATCATGACGATTATAAAGTGCGGTACGTGACATAACTTTTCCATTACATAATCTGTGGCTTATATAAACATAGCCACAGCAATAAATTTGAATGATTGCTCAATTTTATCTCGAATGGTGACTCTAGTCTAGTAAAGTTACTTTACGCAATAAAAATCCAAATTTTTAATCAGGCCCTAATAAGGTAATAATATATGCTTACTTTTCTGATAAGCAGACAAACCATCCCTACCCAATTCGCGTCCGATACCACTTTGTTTAAACCCACCCCAGCCTGCTTCTGGCAGTACGATTTGTTGCTCGTTAACCCAGATATGCCCTGCTTTTATTTGTAATGCCATCTCAAGTGCGGCCGTCTCATCGGCGCTCACAATGGTTGCTGCTAGAGCAAACTTACTGTCATTGGCTAGGCGAATAGCTTCTGCATCATTAGCAAAGGTTGTACTGACTAATACAGGGCCAAACACTTCTTCCATCCATAACTGACTGGTCGTTGGCACATTTGTATAGACGGTTGGCTTTACAAAATAGCCGGATGCCTGTAATAACTCACCGCCAGTTAAGCAATCCAAATTTTCAGCTGTCGCAATATCAAAGAATTTCTGAACTTGGTTCAGTTGCTGCTCGCTTACTAATGGACCCATTTGCGTATCTGTCGCAAAACCGTCACCAATCTGCAAACTTTCTGTTTTGACTTTTAATGCGTCAAAAAGCTGCTCAGCGATATTTTGATGGACAACCAAACGCGACGTGGCCGAGCATATCTGACCTGCATTGGTAAAAATACCGCCGATGATTAAATCACAAGCGTAATCAATATCGGCATCTGTGCATACTACGATGGCAGACTTACCACCCAGCTCTAGGCTAATGTCTTTGATACCTTTTGCTGCTTGGACCATGACCTTTTCACCGACTATATTACTGCCAGTAAAAGACACTTTGTCAATCAGTGGGTGACTGGTCATAGCGGTACCTACTTTAGCAGCACCCGGCAAAATATTGACCACTCCTTTTGGCAAGTCAATCTCAGACAAGATATTACCTAGCATAAGCTCTGGTAATAGTGTCACCTCAGAGGGTTTTAGTAGCACCGTACAACCTGCCGCTAGCGCAGGTGCCAGCTTCCAAGCAGTCGTTACCATTGGGAAATTCCAAGGGGTAATCAGCGCACAAATACCCACTGGCGCGTATGTCTTTAACAAACGAATACCTGACTCAAGCGTTGATACCTCAGACCATGTTGCCTGATCTGTGATGAGATTGGCATAGTAGCGATAGCAGGCAATGGCGTCCCCTACGTCTATCTTTGCTTCTTCAATTGGCTTGCCGTTATTTAATACGGACAACCCAACCAACTTATCGAATTGCTGATCCATAGAGTCTGCAATCGCATTTAGATAGTGTGCACGCTCACCTACGCTAGTCTGTGACCAGCCAGCAAACGCTTCATTAGCCACTGCAACTGCCTGCTCTACATGAGCACTGGTGCATAAGCGCGTCGTTGCAATGATTTCACCTGAATTTGGATCATACAAGGCATGGTTATTTGTATTATCAAAGCTTGCGTTATTACTGTCAGTCACAGGTGCTTCAATCGTAACCCAGTCACCATTGATATAAGCGGCATTGAGTACAACTTCGTTTTGAGCCGTTTGTCGCGCAGTTTCTCTGGTTAAGTCTGTAGCGTTCAGCATTTCCATAATGGTCAACCGCCTTGTATTTTTGATCAAATTGTTTATATGTAATATGATTGACGAAATGATCGGTTTAGCTGACTACAGAAAAACCGACCACTTGCATATTGTTGTTAGACTCGCCACTAATACAGTAAATGTGCCACTGAGGTAATGACTACTAAGCTAATCAGCGTACGAAGCATAAAGATTAAAAATAGCTCTAACACATTTAGCTTAATGTTTGACTTCAAAATCAGCGCACCCACTTCAGACATATAGATAATCTGAGTGATTGAAGCAGCACCAACGATAAATCGTGTCATTTCACTTTCGATACTTTTGCCAACCAATGCTGGCAAGTACATATCTGCAAAACCCATAATCATAGCAGGAGCTGCTTTTGCCGCCTCTGGAATCTGTAACCATTCAAGCAATGGTACAAGTGGTGTCGCCAACCAATTAAAGACTGGCGTGTATTCTGCTAAACCAAGACCAATGGTACCGATGGCAAAGATAACAGGAATCAGTCCAAAGTAGATATCAAACAGATTGTGTACGCTACGTTTAAACACATAACCCAAGCTTGGCATAGAGTGCGCCCGAGTGACGGCACGGTTAACTGCCCATTGGTACGTTGTATATTCAGCAGGAATGCCCTCATCTAGCATGCTTTTGCCAGCGTGGTAGGTGTCAGGTTTTAGCGATAATGGCGGTATGCGCGGCATAATGATCGCAGCGATAAAGCCTGTTAGCGCGATGGTCAGGTAGAAATAGACAAAATTGTTGTCCACACCGATGGTTTTGGCAACTACATAAGTAAAGGCGATGGAAGTCACGGAAAACGTAGTCGCGATAATGGCGGCTTCACGCTGGCTGTAGAAGCTCTTATCATACTGCTGCATAGTAACTAGTAAACCGATAGACGCAGCACCAAACCAAGAAGACATCGCATCGACAGCAGAGCGACCTGGGAGCTTGAAAAGTTTGATAAATACTTTGCTGGCTAAGGTACCCAAAAACTCCATCAAACCAAAGTCAGTCAAAAATGGTAGCGATAAAATGGCAAAGAAAAATAACGGAATCAGAATAGGAATCAAATCCTCGAATATGACGCCACCTGTATTACGATTAATAATAAACTCAGGTCCAACTTGCAGGAAAATCATCCAAACAAACAGCATACCTAAGAATCGCGTGGTCAACCAAAACCAATCAACATCAAAGAGGTTTTTTACCAATGAGTCTTCATGTAGATTGGGTTTTAGCACCTTTACTGCCAGCGCCCCCAAAGCAGAGATGGTCACAATCGCCATGGCAATATAAACCACGAACCCGCCTAGTACAGCTTGCAACGTATCGGTCAATACACCCAATAAAATCGTGACTTTACCATCCCACTGAAACGGTATGATGAATAACGCGATACCCAATGCTGAAAATAACAAAAATTTCCACATTGCTGCTCGCCATTGAGCGGCTTTTGGAGTCTCTGGATCGACAGTGTTATTTCCTAAAATCGGCTGCTGCGATTTATCCATATGGTTTGTCATTTCACTTCTCCTCAATGGGCGATGATTGCCAGTTTTTCCGTTTTTCTGTCTGACCAATACCGGGGTTAAGCGAATTGGTTGGATCCAGTTTTTTATAAAAAGAATGTAATGCAGGTTTGGCGGTATATACATGGCCCACATTGTGCTCAGCAGGATATTCGATATGACGTTGGTCATAAAATTTCAGCAGCTCATCCTTGAATTGCTTGGCATTGATGTTAGGTTTCAATAAATAATCTTGGTGCATGACATGACAGAAAAAATGCCCCAAATAAAACGTTTTACTGACTTGGTTTTGTAAGTATTCAGGTAGAGTCTCGTCCCAATCTACTGCATTTCTAGGTAGAGCAATATCAGTCGATAGCAGCTCGCCAAACTTGTCTTGATTTAAATTATGATAGCGAAACATGGCAGCGGTCGCGGCACTGCGAAATACTAACAATGATTGCGATTCAGATTCTGTACATACATGCAGCGTACCTTGATATTGCTGCATATAATTTTGCAAAAAATCCTGCGCAGCGGCGATATTGCTGTCATCATTTTTATTAGAATCCGGATCAACATAATCTGCGACTTTTATAATCAAATGGTATTTATATGAGCGCGCTTGCGCAGTCAAAGTAGCTGGTAATGACGGTGGCATAAACCTAGCTGATAATTGCAGTATCCGATCTGGCAGTGTCTTTGGGAGATGCCATTTATCCAGGTAATAGTCAATCTTTGCTTGCAGCCGATACAGCGACCCTATCTTGCTGGCGGAAAGCTTTCGCATACTTAGACAAGTGTCACGCCCATAATCCATTGTGATGTCGTTATAGTTTTTATGCATATACTCAGCCAAGATAGGCAGGTTTAGCTCACTTTTTAACCATTGTTTTCTGAGTGTGGTTAAGGTATCAGCGTCGTTGGTTGAGATATAAAACGTTTTCTCTTGCTGAGGTTTGGCAAAGGTCGCTACTCTCACCGCAAATACAATGACCTTGCCAGCTGAGCCAGACGCCTCATACAAACCGTTGAGGTCGTTGTTAAATCTAGCAGGTGTCTGTGCCTCACAATCACGAACTTTGTGTTGATAATAATGGTTGGTACAGGCTTTACTAGCGGTCATGCTATCTGACGCTTGGCTAAACGTACCAGCTTGTAGGTTCGCTAGCATTTGCTCTGGATGCGTACCCAAATCCAGTCCCAAGTGATTGATTAATTCAAACGCTCCTGAGCTATTGCGTCTGGCAAATAATGCCATCTCAGTATAAGCAGGGCCGCGCTGCACCAACATCCCACCTGAGCTATTACAAATACCGCCAATCACCGATGCGCCAACACAACTAGAGCCCAGTACTGAATGCGGCTCACGTCCTAGTGGCGCAAGCTTGTATTCTAATTGCTGAAGAGTCGCGGCTGGCAAAGCAACCAGCTCTGCTGCATCGTTAAGTAAATGTACGCCACCCAAGAACTGCATAGAAATCACTACTAGTGGTCTATCATAATCTCCATTCGGAGTTGAGCCACCTGTGAGTCCCGTGTTGGCTGCTTGAGCAATGATAATCACATCAAAAGCTGCACAAATATTCAGGACGCGCCACAGTGCCACAAGAGAATGAGGTATCACAACTGCTACGGTAGCATCTGTGACAGCCTCAATTGCACCTTGCACATAAGATTGCTGCTGGCTAGGTTTTGTCAATACGTTGGTTATACCAACGACAGCAGCAAGGTCCGTCAACAAACGTGGTATTTGCTCATGTCTATTTTCTGACATTTCTCTCGCATTTGGCCTCATGAACGTGCTTCCTTACGTACCCAGCGTTTGTCATTTTTTTATCGTTTTTTAGAACTGTGACTATCAGTCTCGTTATTATCTGTAGCATTAGCGCCAGTATTACTGTTAACTAAAATAAGTCACCGTCTCAGCCATCTCCTTTAGAAAATCATCTGCCTCATCAATCTCATAGATAACCGGCTGCTTGCCGTTGATATCTTGTTGCAAAGCCTCTAGCAATTGCTGCTTATCGGTGATTCTACGATAGCCAGCCCCAAACCCTGCCGCTAGTGGCTCAAAGTTTGGCGTTTTGATATTGACGCCAATCAGTGGTAAACCACCCTCTTCCATATAACGACGAATCTCACCGTAGCCTTGGTTGTTCCATAGCAAAACGATCAATGGTAGCTCAAGCTCGGCTGCGCAGATAAGCTCAGCAATCGTAAATTGAATACCGCCATCACCCATTAAACTGACAACAGGTAGATTTGTTCCAACCATAGCCCCGATAGCAGCAGGCAAACCATAGCCTAATGTGCCAAAACCCGTTGAGGAGTTAAACCATTTACGCGTTGCCAAGGCTTCAAGACCAAGGTTACCGCTATAGACAGGCTGCGTTGAATCACCAACGAAAATGACGTCTTTTACTTCATTTCTAATTAGCTTTAGTAATGCATTTTGACCCGCAAAGTCTGTCGTTACATCCTTTAAGATGGCTTTTTTTGCCTCATTGACACGTGACAGTGCTTGATGATCAAATGTCTGACCTTTTAGGCGGCTACATAAGCCACTAATCGCCATCTGCGCGTCGGACAACACCGCGATATCCGCTCTAAATGGACGCTGCAGTTGCTGGGCATCACAGTCGATACGTACTAGCGTGCCGTTTATTTTAAATCCACCATTAAAGAATACATCATAGTCAGTCTCGCCAAGCTCTGTACCAATCGCTAGCACCCAATCTGCCTCTGTAATGACTGCTCGGCCTGCGTCTAATGACTGGTTGCTACCCAAACTTAATGGATGACCAGGTGGCAGCAAGCCCTTAGCATTAATCGTCAAAAACGTTGGCGCATCTATCAGCTCTGCCAATCGCTTTGCATCTTGATCGACATCGACACAGCCGCCCCCATAAAGTATTACAGGGTTTTTAGCGGTTTTTAATGACTGTACAACGAGGTCTAATTGCGTAGGATTCGGCAATGGTCTTGTGACTTGTGGTAGCGTTAGCGTGTCTGCATGAGCTTTTACGGGTGGCTTAGTAACATGACTGGCATCAGCGGTGATGATATCGATAGGCAGCTGAATATGAACTGGCCCCGGACGCGCACCATTAAATAAAGCAAAAGCTTCTGCAATGACTTTCGGTAGCGCTTCTGGCTGCCAAATAGTCTTACTAGTGAGTGCAACTTTACTGACCATGCCTTGCTGATCATGCATTTCATGCAAATGCCCTTCACCGCTGCCCGTATCTTTGACTTTATTGACACTAGATATCACTAGCATCGGTATAGAATCAGCCAGCGCCTGTGCCATCGCCGTCATGATATTGGTCATGCCGGGGCCAGTGATAATAAAACACACACCAATCTTGCCAGAGGCACGGTAGTAGCCATCGGCCATAAACCCAGCACCTTGCTCATGACGTGGTGTTACATGACGAATACTGGTATTAGGCAGACCGCGATACAGCTCTACCGTATGTACACCAGGAATACCAAAAACGGTCTCTACCCCATAATATTCTAGCCACTGCACCAATAGCTCACCGCAGGTCAGTGATGAAGTATCAGACAAAGAAGAAGGCGTTTGCGTCAATTGGGTCATGGAGATTTCATCCTGAAAAATATAATAAGTATTAAGCTATGCTCTTTATCTTAGCTAGCAGTTTGTTTTAAATGTTTTTAAATGCCATCAATCACAACTGATGGTGCCGTAACCAATCATCAATCATGATATTCAAGCGCTTGCCTGAAAAACTGGGGAAATGACCACCATGAACCACACGTACAGGTAGTGCATTTAAGCGCCGCATACTCTTGGCATAATCAGACATATTGCTGTGCCACGTATCTTCAATCAGTGGGCCGTCATAGATGAGGTCACCAGAGATAAGCGTTTCGCTAGCCGCTTCCCACAAAGCAATACCACCGGGAGAGTGACCAGGCGTATGAATCACTTCAAATTGACGATTGCCCAAATCAATCATGTCTCCATCTTCAAGCTGCATGATTTTCGCTGGTGCAGCGATTCTATAGCCGCAATGGGCATAAGGCTCAGGAGGCAGTGCATCAAACATTTCATCGTTGACAAACATGTCAGCTAAGGTGCGAGCATTGTCTGGCTCAGCGAGAATATGAGCTTCAGCAGCATGTACATGGCAGCACTCAAACTCGTTTGCCGCGCCAATATGGTCAAAATGAGTATGACTGGCAACACCAAAGATATCGCGATCCGCGAGCAACGCAACGTGGCGGCGCAATGGTACAGCACCTAAGCCAAAATCTACTAATAAATCGCGTTCGCTACCCCGTACATGCCATAGATTGCAGCGGAAAAACGGTTTAATCCATGGCTCATCAATAAGTGTGATTCCATCACTGAGCGTGGTGGTTCGATACCAATTTTCTGGCTTAATTCGAGGTAATGACTGCTCACTCATGATTCTGCTCCATTAAAGACATGAGTACCTTTGAGAACACGCAAATCTTTAAGATAGTCTTGGTGCGAGCGACTCTCATCGATACGGGCGAGATCGATATCTACTATCATACTGCCTGCGGCTAAGCCAAGCTGGCCAAGCACCTCACCATCAGGACCTGCAACGATACTATTGCCACAGTAATGCAGCGTTTCTTCTACGCCGGACCGATTAATACAAGCAACAAAACATTGATTGTCCATTGCCCGAGCACGGATTTGTAGTACCTGCCGCTCAGTATTTGGTAGCATATTTGCTGTAGGTGACAGTATGATTTCTGCCCCTGCTTGTGCCAGTTCTCTTGCCACCTCTGGGAACTCATTATCGTAGCAAATCATCAACCCTAATTTTCCGAATCGAGTGTCAACCACGCAGGATTTTTTACCTGCTGTAAAGAACTCGTTTTCACGATCCCATAAATGACGCTTGTTATAAGTCGCAAGGTGTTTTCCATTGTCATCTAGCAGTATGGCAGAGTTGCTTAACTCACCATTAGACTGGCGCTCAGCGAGACCAAACAATAGATGCAAGTTATATCTATCAGCAAGTCTCGCTGCTTCAGTGACAATTGAACCATCGATCGCTTCAGCCAGACCATCAAGGCGCTCAAAGATGTTGTAACCTGTGAATGCCAACTCTGGCAGGGCTAGCAAGTCTACTTTAGCCTCTACTGCTAGGCGACAGAGTGACTCCAGTGCTTCTAAGTTAGTAGCAGTCTCCCCTAAAAAAGGATTGGTTTGAGCAACCATCAATCTCACAATGAAGTCTCCTTTTGAACAGAACTGATAGCATTACTAGAACGAGTAAACAAAGTTGCACCTAGCCAGTAGAGACCACCAGTAATAATAAAGACAGGTAATGAAGCACCAAAAGATGGGGGCGCTATCAAAGTCCAGTATGCGGCGAGCGCGGCACCCATTATGTAGGCCACGATAGCAATCTTTGCAGTAGGACGGCCTAATTGCTTAGTAGAATCAAGCAGCTTTGCCGTATAGCCTTCTTGACCGACAAGATAGTAATCAACAATCATGACTGAGAACGCAGGGATAAACAGTGCACCAACAATCAATAAGAAATTTTGGAACTGGTCCAAAATACCTGGTATTAGTGCACCAAAGATAGTAACTAAACCAATGATAAGCGCAGGTTTCCAAAAGCTCATATTGGGTGCAATGTTCATACAAGATAGCGTAGCACTATAAACCGCCATAACATTGGTGGTCATGACTGAGAAGAAAATAACCAAGGCTGCAGGTAGACCGAAACCAAAGTCAGCAAGCAAACGAGTCGGATCGTAAGTCTGTTCTATACCGTTTAGAATAGAAAGTCCTGATATCGTAGCACCCAGACCCATGGCAACGATGGCCGCCACGATATAACCAAAGTAAGTGCCCCATACTGCGATTTTTGACGTCTTACAATTTCGGTTGTAATCAGCTGCTGAAGACATCCAAGAAAATGCAGTAGCAATGACAATATCAAAGGCAATGCCTAACGTAATGCCATTACGCGACTCAACAGGCATCTCAAACAGAGTTGAGACATCGTAATGCTGATTGAGCTGATAAAGCACCACAACAGTGAGTCCAGCCATAGCCAATGCGGCCCAGCGTTCGACTAGCTCAATACCAAGGTGACCACGCAGCACAATAAGTACAACCACCGTCTCACACAAAATAACAAATAATGGCAGATTGCTATAGCCAGTCGTTGCTTCAACAGCATAGTCAAGACTCATGCCGGCCAGCAAAGCCTGAATACAGCTCCATGCAATCAGCACACACATATTCACCAATGAGATTAACTGGCTACCGAGCGGCCCATAAGCTCTACGCGTCAGTGCCATTGAGGGTAAGCCAGTACGCTGCCCCATTAGACCAACCAACAGCAGTGGAATCGCCCCAATTAATGAACCGATTAAAACGGTTGTGATGGCAGTGCTAAACCGTAAGTCAGGTACCAATAACATCCCAGTTAGAATAGTCGTCACGACGATATTGGCACCGAACCACAATGCAAATGTACCGAATGAGCTTAAACTGTGTCCATTATTGCTTGGAGACAGCGTATCTTGACCAAAAAACGAAGAGGGCTTGCTCATTATGACTTTCCTTAACCAAGTTATATTAATACCAACAAACCAAATGCACTGGTGACACTGATAACGTTGCGACTATCCACTCATATCTTTTACTAAGACAGCTATCCTATGCGCCAAACCTAAACAGCTAGTAGCTACCGATAACCGATTGCCATGTGATGTTCATTATGGGAAGTTGCTATTATGAAATATCGCTATTAATACACAGCTTTGACCTTATCGTCATAGCGTACACCCGGTAGGATACATAGCATCTCAAACAATAAGTTCGCAGCCAGTACAGAGGTGTTACCAAATGGGTCGTAAGGTGGCGATACTTCGACCAAATCACCGCCCACCACGTCTAGACCGCGCATACCACGAATGATTTCGATACCTTGTGTAGACGTCAGACCGCCGATCTCAGCAGTACCAGTACCCGGTGCAAATGCAGGGTCAATCCCATCAATATCGAAACTTAAATAAACAGGACCATCGCCTAATTTTTCACGCACTTCTGCCATCAATGGGGCCAATGATTTGTACCAGCACTCTTCAGCAGGGATAACACGAAAGCCCTGCTCTGTTGACCAGTCGAACTCTTCAGCGCTATAGCCTGTCCCGCGGAGGCCAATCTGAACCACACGGTTACCATCGATGAGGTTTTCTTCGACAGCACGGCGAAACGGTGTGCCGTGAGCGATTTTTTCGCCAAACATATCATCGTTGATATCAGCATGAGCATCGATATGCACCATGCCGACAGGGCCGTGTTTTTTGGCAAGTGCGCGCAGAATAGGCAGTGCAATGGTATGGTCTCCGCCTAGTGTCAAAGGAATCGCGCCATGTTTGACGATTTTATCGGTATAGAATTTTTCGATAATATCAACGCTTTTTAGTAGGTTAAACGTGTTGATTGGCACATCACCGATATCAGCGACTTGTAATGATTCAAAAGGTGCAGCACGAGTCGCTACATTGTAGGGACGAATCATTCTTGACTCATCACGAATCTGTCTAGGACCCAATCTTGCACCGCTACGGTTGGATGCGCCAATATCTAGTGGTACGCCAACAAACGCTACATCTAACCCTTCGGCATCGGCTTGAGTTGGCAGGCGCATCATAGAAGCGAAACCGCCAAATCTTGGCATCTCGTTACCGCTTAGTGGCTGATTAAAACTCATAAATTACCTCTTTATTACCTGTTAGTTAAAATACACAATTTGCTACATGCCTTTGACAATACCTAAATACAAGGTGCTAAACCATGGTAAAATTCAGAAGCAAACTTCTAAATTTTCGTAGTAAAGTAGACTTATACGTTATTAGCAGAAGTTTGTTGAATAGAGTATTTATTAAAAAAGATAGTTATTGGAGGTTAATTTTTGATATTAGATGAGTTGATAAAAATAGACATAAAAACTCTGCGTAGTTTTATGGCCATCGTAGACTGTCAAGGGGTGACAGCGGCGCAGACGCGCTTAAATCTCACACCCTCAGTGATTAGTGGTCATTTGACGCACTTAGAAGATCGTCTCGGTATGACATTATGCCATCGTGGTCGCGCAGGGTTTAAGCTAACAGAAGATGGCGCAGCAGTTTATGAGGCTTGCATCGCCTTTACGGAATCAGTCGCCAACTTTCAACATCAGCTGCATTATATTCAGCAATTAGACTCCGTTCACGGCGGGCATATTAGACTGTGCCTAACCGATCAAATGCCCAATTTTTTTTATGAGGTACTTAGACAACGACTTGCAAGCAGTTACCGTAATAATCCATTGATACACTTTTCTATTGATGTCCAAAGCCCTGAGAACATGCTAGAGAAACTGCTCAGCAACGAAAGTGATATTGGCGTTGGTTATTTTGGCAGCTTTCCGCCATTACTGACGTTCAAGCCAGCATTCGTAGAAAGACAAATGGTATGCTGCGGACGCGAACATCGGCTATTTTATAATTCAGAAGGTTTGACACTGGAAGATTTAGAACAAAACTATCCATGGATAAAGCGTGGCTATATTACGGATGTCAGCATCCATCATGTACGTCCCAAAACGCTAAGCGCCACGACGTATCATATGGAAGCGACCGCACAGATGATTTTGGCTGGTCACCATGTGGGGTATTTGCCTCGCGATTTAGCAGCACGTTATGAAAAAATGGGATTAATGAAAGTATTACTGCGAGAGGAAGCCAGTTACGCCGTCGAGCACCATTGGGCGTATCGACAGAGCCAACATAAACACGTTGCTGACTTTTTGAATAAAATGATGAATTTGCTATAGGACACATGCATATATGTCCTATAGCACGGTAAAATTATGGTGTAGCTGCTACGGGTTCTTGGTACTTTAAACCAATAGTTCTCAACCTTCCTTTGTCATCGACTTCTTTGATCACTAACGACCACTCATCGCTAATTACGACAGTATCACCAGAAACGGGGGCCGTATCCAAACGTTGCTTTACATACTCCGCTACGGTTTGTTCCCACATGTTTTTGACACCGTTTTCAGGTTTATACTTTAGAGTATCTACCAGAGACTCGGAAGACATTACTCCAGTAAAAAATGGCAAATCACCAAGCTTCACACTGGGTGATAGCAGCCAATCTCCATAAAAATCATCAATGGCTTTATGATTTAACGTTGTGTCATTAAAAATCTTAGCAATTTTACTGGCATGATTTCCGCGCATCGCATACCAAACGCTATCACCGAATTTCAACTTAGTCTCTTCATCCGCCACAACGATTTGCTGACCACGTACCAACGCAAAAATTCGAATTTCATCAGGATTGACGCGCTTAGAGATTTCCAAAGGATGCCGACCGATAGCAAAAGCACCTGATTGAACTTCAAACTCATACAACGTAATACTGGCTTTATCAGATACCCAAACTTCATGTTCTTCTTTCGGGTCTTTATTCGTTGGAATGCGTACCTTAAACAGATTTGCCATAATGGGAATGGTTGTACCTTGCAAAATCAACGATAAAACCACCACGCCGAAAGCAATATCAAACAACATAAACGCATTATCTATACCTGCCATAACAGGTAAAATAGCAAGCGTAATAGGTACTGCACCACGTAAGCCAACCCAAGAGATAAACCCAATCTCTCGGTCTTTGAACTTAAATGGTTTGACACTACTATATACAGCAATAGGACGAGCAATAAAAATCATAAAGGCAGCAATTGCTACCGAATAATGCCAAACATTAATGACGTTCGATGGTGTGACCAAGAGTCCTAAAACGACAAAGAGTACCGCTTGGGACAACCAAGCAAAACTATCCATTACTCGCATGACATGCTCGGTCGATCGCACCTTGTGATTACCAATCATCACGCCTGTGAGATAGACCGCCAAAAACCCACTACCGCCAAGCAGGTTCGTCGCGGCAAAAACAGCCAAGCCAGCAGACAATATCAAAATAGCATACATACCCTCGGCTAGATGCACTTTTGGTAATAATCGTGATAGCAAATAACCAAAGAGCAAACCCATGCCCAAGCCAACACCTAACTGCTGTAAAAGCAAACCCAAAAATCCAAGTACGCTCTGCCCTGCCGGATCAACATTTAGCGCAATCAAACCCGTGACTAATAAGATAGCCAATGGGTCGTTACCACCAGACTCTAACTCAAGTGTGGCCTGAACCCTATCATTGAGCTTAACACCACCATTTCGTAAGAGAGAAAATACCGCTGCTGCATCAGTCGAACCAACGATGGCTGCCATCAGCAGACCAAAACGCCAATCAACATCAAGCAACCAAGTGATGAATACTCCCAGCACCATAACAGTAGCTAGCACACCCCATGTTGCGAGCGTAATCGCTGGTTTTAGACCCACTCGGAACGATTTAAATGATGTACGCAAACCACCATCGAGCAAGATACAAGCTAGGGCTGCCTGCCCGACAAAATTGGCTAGCGCATATTGAGAAAATTCAATACCCAAAATACCCTGCTCGCCTGCCAACATGCCCACCATTAAAAACAATAACAACAATGGAACGCCTAAGCGTGCTGACAATGTACTTGCCATAATACTGGCAAAAATTAACAATGCTCCTACAAGGTATAGGATATTTAAGGTATCCATCTTTTTTTAAGCCCTATTTTTATAAATGGTGATAAGATAAATCGTTGCGACAATATTATGGTTCAAGTTATTCAATCTGTAATCTTATTACTCCTAAACTGTATGTCTTGATGTTATCAAGAATAACATCTACCACCATGTCTATAAAAACTATCTATAAATATTTTTTATAGACTACGCTCTTATGGTTATACAAGTGGCAAAACAGGGTTAACAATATATCTTTAAGCTTGTATGTACTGCCATGCAATGACCAAAATAGCCGCAGCAATCAGCCAAGCCACCACACCCAACATCAAGGCTTTATACAAGCTGACGTAGCCGATGCTAAAAAATACCACAAAAGTATAGATAAGATGAGGTATGACGCCGAGCATACTAAATATCAAGGCGACCTTTAAATCAGCAGGGTTACGCTCAGTACCCACAATAAAATGGCTGATTAACGTGAAAGTGGGGAAAAGTGGTGCAAGCGCCGCCAAATAAAAAAATCGAGTTTGTGCAAATAATTGAATTGCCAATACCATCAAAGCACCAATAAGCATTTTTAGCCAAATCATGAGCTACTCTTTCCTGTCGCATATTAATCGCCTAATTTATCACGATAATGAGCATACAGAACAAAATATCCCAGAATAAATAATAGAAATCATAAAATATAAAAACCCCTATTTGGCATCGCACCAAATAGGGACTTGGAAGTTCATTCAGTCACTCTTTTATAGAAGATTAATCATATCAAGAAGGCTTTAGTGCTGCGCTAATGTCCGCTAATAATGGTGGAATATCGTGCTTATCGGCAATGGCTTCTATCATCACAAGCTTGTCGGTAGTAACGGCTGCTTTTTCAAGAGCGGCCTTTAACTCACCCGCTGTTTCTACTTTTATTATTAAGCTGTTTTCATCCGTGGCACCAAAAGCTTGTGGCATCAACTGCCAATTGCATTTAGGGATATCATTATAGGCTTGATTCTCACCATGAATCGCACGCTCAACGGTATAGCCATCGTTATTAATCAACACAATGACTGGGTTGATTCGCTCTTCAATCATCACCGCTATTTCTTGGATTGTTAGCAGCGCAGAGCCATCACCAACCAATAGAACGCTGCGCTTATCTGGCGAGGCAATGGCTGCGCCTAGGCTGGCAGGCAAGGTGTAGCCAATCGATCCCCACATGGGCTGACCATAAGAGGTAACACCCTGTGGCAAGCGTACATCACTGATACCAAAATAAGCCGTTCCTTGTTCAGAAAACACCAAGTTATTATCATCTAAGCAATCGGCAATGATATGCCACAGATCATCTTGTCTGATAGGTTCATCATCTTTACCGTTTTGCTCGTGTGGCTTCACTTCTCTACAGAACGGTTTTGACACGATGGTAATACCTGAGGTCATTACTTCATGCAAGGTTTGCAAAGCATCCTTTAGCGCAATCGGTGCAAAATTCCGACCACTGATAGAGGCGCGCTCATAATGCAAATCTACCACCACCTTTTCATTGATATCTTGGCTGAACCCTGCGGTCGTGGTATCGGTATATTGCACACCAATTTTGATAAGACATTCACAGTTTTCCACCGCATCTTTGACCACAGGACGTGATGCCACGCCCGCATACGTCCCTGCCCAGCGCTCGCTGTGTTCATCCAATAGCGTTTTGCCCCACGACAGCGTGGTATAAGGAATATCCGTATCAGCGATGAGTGCTTTGAGCTGATTTTGCAGTCCTAAACGATGTACCATCAAATCTGCCATCAGCGTCGTGGTTTTGTTTGGCAAAAAATCTATGAGCGCTTGTCTAAAATCTGCCAATGCTGCTTGGCTAGTAATGTCTTCTTGGCTATCATCGAGCTTAGTCGTTGGTGGATAAATCGGCATTTTTGCCACATCGGGTGACAGCAATATATAGCCTGGGCGGTGCTTTTTAAGAATTAAACGAATGACACGATCAATCTCTGAGGCGGCGTTTTCTGGTGTAATCTGCGCTCGTGCTACCGTCACTGGCTCTACCATCTTAATAAAATGGTTAAATACACCATCACCAAGTGAATGATGAATACGGCGTTTTGAGTCTTGTACTTCCGTACTTGGTGCACCCACGATATGCAGTACAGGTGCGTACTCAGCAAAAGAGCCTGCAGTGGCATTAATCGCAGACAGCTCCCCCACACCAAACGTCGTCACCATCGCAGCAAAGCCACGCTCGCGAGCATAGCCGTCAGCCGCATAACCCGCATTTAGCTCATTGGTATTACCGATCCAGCGCAATTTATCAGACGCAAGAATATTATCTAAAAAAGTTAAATTAAAATCACCAGGTACACCAAATATCTCAGAGGCGCCCGCTTCTGCGACACGATCAAACAAGTAGTCGGCGATGGTATATTGTTGAGTCATTTTTTATCCTTATGAATTACCATGATAAGTAGGGCGTGTTGAACATTGGGAATAAAACGATGGCAAAAAAATAGCAAACGGTTAGTCTTTAAGTTCTCACACAAAAAAGACATCGTC